>JAGXSS010000013.1 GCA_018334055.1 Peptococcaceae bacterium | reverse complement strand
CTTCTTTTGTGCGACCCTTTTTCTCCGCTTTTTGGACGAGCAGCGGATACACGCTGGAAATTGTCATCTTGTACATACGCTCATTCGTAAGCGTAAAATAAAACCCACCTATTGTTGCAAGGTGGGCTGATGATATAATAATTTACTTGTTTACCCGGCAATCAGGCGGCAGAGCTTCAGACCAGGGAAGGAGCTCATCCAAAGTAATTGTATTTTGAATATCAACGTTAGGCAGCTTTTCAAACAGATATTTAAGATATGCGAACGGATTTAGGCCGTTTTCCTTGGCAGTCTCCACGATGCTGTAGATGGTTGCACTGGCCTTGGCGCCCCTGGGCGTATTGGAAAACAACCAATTTTTCCTTCCGATCACAAAAGGCTTGATCGATCGTTCCGCGCGGTTATTATCAAGCTCCAGCCGTCCGTCCTTAAGGAAGGCGGTAAGCTTATCCCACTGATTAAGACAGTAGAAAATAGCCTGTCCAAACGCACTTTTCGGCAGCACCCTTGGTCTTTGAAAAACTAACCAGGCATGGAAATCATCAACTAGCGGACGGCTGTGGCTAAGCCGCATCGCGCAGCGCTCTTCTGGTGAAAGCGCATGCATCTGTCGTTCCAGGGCAAAAAGGCTGTTGCAGTACGCCAATCCTTCCTTTGCCGCAACCTCTGCCGTCTTGCTTTCCGCCGGCAAGGCTTTAAGCGCCTGAACAAAACCGCGCCTGGCATGTGCCCAGCATCCGACTAGGGTGATATGCGGCAGTCCGTTGTACCCGGCATAACCGTCAACATGGAGATAGCCCTTGAAGCCGGACAGAAACTGCCTGGCATGTTTATGCGCCCGGGTTGTCTGGTAATCATAAAGGACAATCGCCGGGCCTGCCCGTCCCGTACGGTAAAGCCAGAGGTATGATTTACTGGTGGCTGAACGTCCCGGCTCATGCAGTACCTGCAGGTCCGTTTCATCGGCATGCAGGGTCTCTTCTTTAAGCAGCTGCTCATGCATCCTGCGGTAGAGCGGCTCCAGCCATCTTTCCGCAGCCTGGAGCATCCAGTTGGCCATGGTCTGGCGGGAAAGCTCCACGCCCTGGCGGGCCATGGCCTGCTCCTGGCGGTATAGCGGCATAGCCTCCACATATTTCTGGGTCATGATATGGGCTACCGCTGAAGCAGAAGCCAGACTGCCCGGCAACAGCGGACTGGGCATCGGTGCGGTGATGACGAAAGTGTTGAGCTCTTCCCGCTCACAGCGGCGGCAGGCGTAGGTGTGACGCACATGCTTAACCACGCTTACCTGTGGTGGAACAATTTTAAGCTCCTGCCTTACCTCTGTGCTCATCTCATGCAGCGGCCCGCCGCAGGCGCATACCTGCTCTTCCGGGGGCAGATGATATTCGATGGTCTCCTCCGGCAGATCCTTAAGCTGCGCTTCGCGTTTGCCCTGCGCTTTACGGCGTTTGTAGTTGATCTCTTCAATAGTTGGTTCAGGTAGGGATGGCCTGGCTTCTGCCTCCGCCTCGTTAAAGAGCTGGGTCTGTTCGGATGTAACCTCACGGGAACGTCCGAAACGCTGCTGTTGGCTTAAACGAAACTGCTCTTCAAACCAGGTCAGCTTGGCGGTCAGTTCAGCGTTTTGCTGCTCCAGTAAAGCGCATTTTATCTCCAGTTTTTCGATGATTTCCGCTGTGTTTTGCATATTTACCTATTCGACATCTGGTCCAGAAAATCCTTCAAGATCAGGGAAATTTAGCTAATTTATTTTGCTTACAAAACTACTCTGGCCCTGACTTCCGGATGGGCCTGACGCAGGTTTAAAGGCAGTCCGTCCAAAAGCCAGCGCAGCTGGCGGCGGCTGATCGCGGTCACTTTTTGGACACTTTTTTGCGGCCACTGGAACTTGCCCTTTTCCAAACGGCGGTAATAGAGCCAAAAGCCGTTGTGATCCCACTGCAGGATCTTTAGCTTGTCCCGTTTACGGTTGCAAAAGACAAACAGGCACTGGGAGAAAGGATCAAGCTCAAAGCCTTCTTTAACAAGCACCGCCAGTCCGTCAATGGATCTGCGCAGGTCGGTGGCGCCTAAGGCGAGATAAACCCGGTCGATGCCAACTTCGCTCAACATAATGTTAAAAGAGTACGGACCACCTGGGTAAGCAAGGAGGGATCAAAACCGGATTTTAGCTCAATGCATACCTCACCCACTCTAAGCAGTAAGGCATTCTCCCTGGGCGGGTAATCGCGCACTTCCACGGAAAGCCACTGGTTGGATTGCATTAAAGGAGCGTCATTACCGCTTTTAAATTTGCGCAGCCAGTACCACAAGCGTCCGGGTTTGACATTGTTGGCCATACACCACTGCTTAACGCTCCGGCCGCTGGCGCGATACAGATTAATGCGATTCTCCCATTCTTTTTGCTTTTCAAGATGTTCAAGTTTGGTCATAAAAGAAATCCTCCTCAAGTTCGTTTTCTTAAGGAAGATTGTCTTATATTCTCAGAGACTGTTCCAGGTGGGGAAAGTTTGACGCTTACGATGATGGATCATATGCTGAAGCCACGCGAAGTTGGCATTGCTGTTACAAGTCACTTTAATTGACACCAAATCACAATAAAAATCACCATTTTTGCAACTAGATTGAATAAAAAATAAAAAAAGTTAGCAAAGAAGCAGGAAAACCGCCTGCTTGTTTGCTATTTAAGAATAAAAAACCAAATTAAACGATATGAAAAGTGTAACAGTTGTATCAGAAAATTGCAACACCTGGAACAAAAAAGACTTTGCAAATATCACTGACTATGAGCTTGAATGCAGCTCATGCTCAGCATACGATAATTTTTCTTATGTCCAAAAATATTTTATCTGGCGTTGGGAAATTAATATCCCCTACGAGTGGAAATACGGTAAATGGGATGATATAAGGTTATACCCCACAACGGAACCTATAATATCACCGATAAGCGTACCTATAACACTCCGTCGCCGTCTTGTTTTACGTAAGCGTAAAATAAAACCCACCTATTGTTGCAAGGTGGGCTGATGATATAATAATTTACTTGTTTACCCGGCAATCAGGCGGCAGAGCTTCAGACCAGGGAAGGAGCTCATCCAAAGTAATTGTATTTTGAATATCAACGTTAGGCAGCTTTTCAAACAGATATTTAAGATATGCGAACGGATTTAGGCCGTTTTCC
>JAGXSS010000012.1 GCA_018334055.1 Peptococcaceae bacterium | reverse complement strand
GGACGTCACGGAGTTTATCGGCAGTTCACTTGGGTTGGTCATACCACTCGAGCCTAGCGCCCTTCCGCTTTATGCTGGCAGTTCTTCCTTGACCTCGCGGTTTTGGATTATGGGCTACATTGTTCCGTCAGCTTCACACCCAGCCGTTACCAGCTACGCATGTGACGGTAGGCTACCGATGAGGAAACATCGGGTCTAATCCTGGTGTTACCAGTTTAGACAGTTAATTACTCGACTTCACGTCGCAATCCCAAAAAGTCCGTGTAGGTCCCCTTGAAGTCCAGCCTTTCTTTTTTCCCGTCTTCTATGTTCTGGATGACGCGGTTAGTGACGGCCTTCCACTCGACGTTTATCTCCCGCAACAAGGCCTCTGTGCCGCCCTGTGCTTGTAGGAGCGCCTTGACTTCTGCTAAGACTTGACGCATCTCCGCGTATTCCTTGGGTGGAGGGACTGCGGAGAGCGTTTCCCGTAGCAATACCTGGACTTCCGACAGCTCCTTTTTTAGGTCTATATACTTTGTTTTGTCCGTGTCCGGCCATTTCGCGGGTTCCGTTATGCTGGTTTTGGTATCGATCACGCTTTTTCAACCTCCTTCTGGTTATCCACTTCGGTGTCGCCGTCCTCCTCTCGTCTGGGTCGAGTACTGATATTGAGCCATGCGCCCTCACATTCTAGGCGCCTCCGTTCGCGGCTAAGAAGGTCTTCTGTTTGCAGGAAGACTCCGGCCGCGGCGTTCACTGTGACGGTACGCGCTCGCGATGCCCGTCGATGCTGGGCGGCGGCTTTCAAAACCACTTGCGCCACTCGGTCACGCAGGTCATCAGCGGCGTTTTGTTTGGCAGCCGCTATGTGCTCGGGTTGGCGGCTATGATGGGCTGCTAACTCCCCCGCTATCTCCAAGTAGCGAGCCATCTGGTCGGCAAAAACCGGGCGACGCAGAATCCACTCGGCTATCCTACGAGTTTCGGCTTTAATTGAGGCGGGCATAAACGCCAGAGCTGTTTTGCCCTTTCGTGGCAGGGCAAAGGACAACCTTACTATGTCGTTTTGCAGGGTCATTCTCTCGTTTTTCTCTGGTACCCGTGCAGGGTTTTGAGTCTCGTCGACTACCGTTTGCCGGGCCAGGTTGCGGAGAGCCGTCTTCTCTAGTAGCAGACGCCTCCGTTCCTCCCCGTATATCTCACGCAAAAGCGATCCGCGGATGTGCGCCATTTCGTCCGCAGACAGGCGCCCTTTTTGCCGCTGACAACTGCTATCCCAAAAAACTAGGTGGACGTGCGGGTGGCCGGCCTCTTTGTGGAATGCGGCAAACCACCGGAAGTGTTCGGACGATATTCCCATTTTGTGTCCCAGATCGGGGAGCGTTGCCCGCAGAGTTTGCTCCCATTTGCTCCGGTTTGTGTGCCCGTATTTGATGGCATCGTCTTCTCGCAGAGACAAGATGCCCCGCCACACAATGCTGTTGTGTTGTTTAAGCTCTTGTGCGACAGAGGTAATGTCGGGGATAGCCTCGTCCTGTCCGAAAAGTCCATGGCTCCTTGGGCGTTCGTCTAGGTAGCGGAGGTGTGCTTCGCCTGGTAGTGGTGTTTCTGGCTCTTTGTCCACCCGCGGCCTCTCCCCGATGTATTTCACGTGAGCCGTGTTTTTAGCTTTGGTGGTCGCGCTAGCTTGAAAAAACCTAAAGAACATAAAAAAAGGAGCGTTGGGAGCGCTCATTTTTACCCCTCCGTTTCAACACCTGCTAAATCGGCAGGTCCTTTCGTCCTCCGACATAATCCACCGCCATCTCGCACGCTCGGTCGTGTATTTCAAGGGCGTTGTTTACGCCTAGATCGTGTGCGGCCTGCACTCCTAAGTACATCCCGGTTGCGGCGGTAATGGCGGCCTCGGCCGCTTGCTTCATCAGCGCCTCCTCTACCGGCTTTAGGGTGTCCCTAATTGCCTTGCGCACCATCAAGGATAGGGCGTCTGCTTCAACAGCACTAGTGCCCAACTCCTGTACCAGTAGCCGCCGCATTAGGCCGGCTACTGGTTCTTTGTTGAGATCGGCCAAATGTTTGAGAGCAGAATAGGTCTCTCCCCTGATTTTAACGTGGGTGCGCACTCTGTCACGCCCGGTCATTCCGACATCACGCCCTCTTGTTTGAGATATTCCGCGCCACGAGATCTTGCGAGATCGTACATTTTAGAGGCGTCGTGTTTGTTTGCCGCGGCGATACACTGTATAGATAGAAACATGTTCGCAGCAGACGCACTCATGTTTTTGGCGAGCATTTTACTAAGCCTGTTCTCAAGCGCCGTCCCAACTCCCCTCGCCTCCCTCCTTACGGTGGAGGCAATTGTGCTTGCTCCCGCCCTGGCAGCAGCCATCTCGACTCCCTTTTCGAGCATACGACGGATGACACCAGAAACAGTCTGCCCCTCCCGAGTAGCGATGTTGTTTAGGGCAGTGGACACCTCAATGTCCAGTTGCAAAATAACATTTTTCCACAAATCCTTACCCCCCATCATCACTTTCGGACGTGTTATCGGTCTGCGCAAGCGTGGTCACTTCCCTTCTCTGTTCTGGTGGTGAGTTTTTGCGATTTCCACAAAGATTCGCCGACAATGTCTCGTAGCTGCTCCTCTGCGATACATAAGTCAATTGTGTTTGTTAGCCACTCCGAAACGGACATATTATGCTTTGCGGCGATGTTTTGGAGTGCCGCCATGCGTGTTTCGTTGATTTTTATGCCAGCCATTCCAAGAACCTCCTTCTTCTCCCTATTGCTCTTCCCAGTCAAGATGTTGCTTGTCCGCCGTGGCAAATTCTTTGTCGGTCATCTGCCTGAGTTTGGCAAGCAAGCCGTGCGCCGCCTCAACCAGCAAGGGTTCTTCCGTATGTGGCAATGTTTTTTCTAGGGCGTCGATGGCCTTGGAGCGACTGGCAGTGATGTGGAGCGTCCAAAGAATTTCTCTCTCGGTGTAATCAAATGTGCTCATATTCATCCCCCTATTCTTTAATGGGTTATCGGTCGATGTTTTGTTTTGTGTCTCGGGCGGTGCTTGTTTTTTTGTGTTGATGGCCATGATACCCGGCGGTGCGGTACTTCTGGTGTTCGTGGGCCGTCGCAAACGAAGGGCAGCTGACAAATCCAAGGTCATCGATATAGTGCGCACTTGGCGCGGTGTGGTTGGACTCGAGGACAACAATGTCACTTACGGAAAGGGAATGCCCTGTGAAATCAGCCGGCCTATTGAGGAGGTTGAAAGTCTCATAGATGTTATCCAGGGTTGTTGTGGCCTCAAGCGTTCCCGAATACGCCCTACGATAGTTTTTCATCTCTGGCTCTTCTCCCTGTTGTTTCAAACTCGCCATGCTGGCCCATCGCCGGGATCTGTTTGCCTCACCGGGCGCAAGCTGATAAATCGTGTAGGTTCTTTCTACTGACGCTACATGGTCACGCTTTGTTGATGAACCAGCCGCCATCCCTGCCGACAAAGATTCTTGCCGTACTTCTCCTCGAACCTGTTCTCGGGCATCCTCCGCGCGCTCTGTCTCGTTCGGCAAAGGCATTTCGCCAAGGCGACTCTTTGTAGCCTCGCGCGCCTGTTGGATTTTCTCTATTATGTTGTGGGAATGAGTCTGAATTGTGGAGAGGGAAGCTCGCAACTCTGGCAGGTCTTTCCCGCTACTCCAAGCCGCGATATAACCGAAGGTGTACTCCGAGCTGTCAATCCCAAGATAGCTCCCAACCATGTAGGCAATGCTTTCAGCCTCCACTTCTTCGGTGCGCCGGCCCAAGGCATTCGCCTCGGGAGTGGGCCTAGTTTTTCGGTCGTGCAGTTCTGCGTGAGCCATCTCGTGCAGAAGCGTCTTGACTGTTTGCGACTCACTCATGTCTCTTTTGACTACAATTTTCTCTTCCGCAAAACTACAATACCCCTTTGCGCTTCCAGCGATGTCTTTAAATTCAACAGGAAAGCGCGCCACAGCTTTGAGTGTGATCAGAACACTTCCATAATCCGTGACGCCCGCCTGCAACTCATCAACCAGCCGGGGCAGTTCTTTCCCTGATGTTTGTGATACATCAAAAACGTAAACCGGTCTAAAGGTCAAGCCTGTGTGGGTTGCCGTTTCCTTGGTCTTGTTTCCCTCGTTATCCACCACCTCACGCTCAACATCATATTTGTACGACACCGGCGCCAAGATCGCGATGCCTTTTTCGCCCTTGTTTACCGTTCTACCAAACGTGTTCTTCCACGTGTTAAAACCGGCAACGGCTGTCGCGCCGGGGCGTTGCTGTGAGATCAGGATTATGTTGCCGTAGGAGTATTTGTGAAACTTGGCGGCGGTGGACAAGTACTGCGTCCAACGTTCGCTTGTGAAAACGTCTTTAATCCCCTCCTCTAATTTTTGGACAAGATGCTTAGTTTTGTCTTTTGTGTTTTCCACGCTTTACCCTCTCCCTTTTTAATAAATATCGCCAATCGAGACGCCAAAATGACGAGACACACAGCTAGGCACACACGTGTTTAGATACGGCAATTTTACTGGTTATTTTGTACTAGAGACACACAACTAGACACACAAGTTTTCGGCGAGACACACCTTATAGCCCTTGTCCCTGCTGGCTTTGCCAGTAGGTGGACACATCGCCTTATCCTGCACTATAATCCCCGGGAAAAGTCTTCCGACTCTCCCGGGGACGTTTCCCCGAATTCGGCCGTATTTCGCCAAATTCGGGCTTGGCGGGCGATGTAGGAGGTTTCCGATTCCTTAAGTAAAACACATCGTTCTAGCTCGTTCTAGCTCTCGTTTTCGCATGGATGGATAAAACAGGCAAACCGTCCCTATGTGGGCATTTATCTGTCGTAAGATGGCGTTTTAGCCGAATGATTTTTCTGCAGCCACTCCAGCACATCCCCTACCAGCAGCACTCCTTCTTCCTCAGCTCCCGTCTCAATGATTTCTGCAGCCTGTTCAAGAGTCTTCCCTGGTGAAAATTCCCACTCAAACAGCCAGTCTTCGACAGACCACACCGAGACATGATCGTCCTCGGAAAATCTCCCTTCCTCCAGGGTGCGCTCTAGTGTTTCCAGTGCCTCCACTCCGTCCTTGGTCAAATAACCCGCCTGGTTATTCCCGTCCCATTCGATGATGTGTCCCTCAAAAACGGTCTCAGCCAGCCTAAGCACCTCGGGGTCTTCCAGCAGGGCCGCCACGGCGCTGCCTCGTAGGGTTGCGGGGATGGGTATCCGATAGATGAGGCTGTGCCATACCGCGAACGGATTAGCGATGCCAATTTCTGAGTTATAGTCGGCTCCTAGGCTCCACTCCGAAGGGTTTAACTCGAGGTAGGCTGACCGATGCTTTCCAGGATAGGTGCCGTACAGTGGCGCAAGCTCGTCGCGGCAAGCGGCGGCGTTAGTTCTGATTTTATTTTCCATTTTGCGATCCCGACCAGTGTCCCGCGCCTCGGAAATGATATCGCGGACGTCGTCCACATAGAATCGGTTGAAGAATGGGTTGAACACTGCGGAGCAATGGATACCGTTATATTCGGCAAGATAGCTGTTGTCGGCCGCTTTCCGAATGATGGAAACCTTCTGCAGTTGCCCGTCTAGAGAGCGAATGTGCGCCTCCGCGTCGAACGGAAAATTGTAAAGCATTGTGTTCCCTCCTGTGCTCGGTACTGTGTCGCACCCGCAGCATCCGTCTATGACAACAAATCACCAATGCCCAGCGCCAACATGTCGTCCATATCCATGTCGTTGTTCGTTTCCTGTCGCGTTTCCGGCACGGCCAGACCTCCGCCACCCAATAGGCTTTCAATGTTTTGGTTCAGTTTTTTCAGCTCGTCGCCCATCTCCACACGAAACCTTACTGCCTCCTTGAGAAACCAACTCCGCGCAGATATAGGCACTCGCGAAAGGATCTCGTCGATGTCCTCGTCGCCCTTACCTGTGCGGAAAGCATATGTTGGCACGTCCGCCTATCCCCCCTTCCTTGTGTAAACATCCAGAAGCCCTTGGTACCGCTACGTGAATGGCACTAAAAAACGAGCCTTGTAATACATGGCGCCCTGGCCTTGCGAACAGGTGTAATACAAGCCCCTCAAAAACAGCCCTAAAACCCAGTAGCCACCAGTGCCTTGGGATGTTTACATGGTTCGAGCGAGATGTAATACAAGCCACTAAAAAATAACCTTAAAACCTAGTGGCCGTAAGCGTCTTGTGATGTTTACATAGCCTACTACCTGTCTGGCTCCTTATGCTTCGGTGGTTCTTGTTCCGCAATGACCTTTCGTGTTGTTCGGATAAAACCGTCCAATACGGCAGGATGGGTTTCCACTGTGTAGTAGAGGTTTTTGTCTGATGGCAAGTCAAACCCCTTAACCCAATTATGGTTGTCTTGAGAAAACCGTCCGTCATAGTCTTTATTTTTCAGAGTAGTGGCCAGTACCCAAAACACACGTTCTTTGCCGTATTCCGCAACAACTTTTTGGGAGGCCGCCAACAGATCATATCGGTAGAGCGCATGGTTGCTGTCTTTTATCGCTGCTTCTATTGCTCGAGCGCACTCTTGATTGAGGGCGGCGCTATCCATCCAATGACTCCTCGCGCCGTTTTTGTCCGCATAATCCATGCTGTGTCTATACAATTCTTTGATCATCTTTGCCCCACTCCTTTCTTTCGTTAAACTGCCAGTCCGGACTTCTTTGCTTCAACCTCAGCCACCTTGAGAAATCCCCGAGCGTTGGCGAAACGGGCGTCCTTGACTACCGTCGTTGTGGGATGCAGGGTGCTGAGAGTGTGCTCCAGCGCCACAGCGCCGCCGCCCGCCAGAAAAACAGTATGGAAGAAGTTGATCTTGTTCCCCCAAGCCGATTTCAGCCTGTCTTTGATCGTTCTAGCCAGCTCTCGTTTGACGTCCTCTAAGTCTCTCGACAAGTCCAGTTTTTGACCCTTGAAAACCAGCTCACCGCTCTCAACCAGCCTCATCATTTCCGTTATATCCAGCTTGGTGCCTGTCTTGTTGGTGAAAAGCCTGTCCGCGGCCGTCTGCAGTTGTGACACTCCGACGGGTATGGTACCAGACAGGTCCTCGCGCAACACCAGTCGGTCTTCCACGAGAAAGACAATGAAATCCGTCGTTTTGAAACCTACATCCACCAAACCGAGATAGCTTCCCTTAGTTAGGTACTTTTGTCGGTCGTCCCATATGGCGTGGTACACAGCACCCGCCGCTTGCGGGAAAATGGTGGTTTTGGAGAACGAGATTCTCTTGTCCGCTTGACCCTCCTTGTGGCGCACCGAGAGACTAACCCTGTTCAGCATCTCTTTGAATTCGTCCCTCTTGTGGATGTACTGCTCCAGAGGTAGCCCCGTTACCATATGCACCTGAGAGTTTCCCTCCGGGAACAGAAGCATTCCCGCCGCGGCTAAAAGTGCCTTGGTATTGGGATGGGTTATTTTATCTTCATCAAACGCAAACGAAACATTCCGTCCCTCCCGCCTAGCCAGCTCGCCTACAAAAAACTCTCTTTTCCCCTCGGCATCGGAAAGCACCAAGTGGAGGTTCCCTGTCGAGTCATAGCTGCCCCCACCGAACAGGCCCGACAACGGTCTGTCGTATGCCTCTCCTACCAGCGACGGGAAGGACACCGTCCTTCCTACCTCGTTTACCCCTTTGACGTAGCCATAGCCCAAGTCAAGCCCTATTTTGAACACTCTCAATCCTCCTGTTCTGCTGCAAAATGTCGAGCACTGCTTCTGCTAGGTCTGGAGAAAACTGTCCTGTGTCTGCTCCTGTCTGAATTTCTCTGGTGATTTGGCCCAAACACAGTCGCTTCTTATAATGCCTGCCCGCCGCCATCG
>JAGXSS010000011.1 GCA_018334055.1 Peptococcaceae bacterium | reverse complement strand
CTGCATCAGATCGAGCGGACGCAGCACGCCGTACAGGCCGCTCAAGATGCACAGATGCTGCTGCGCCCACTGCAGATCGGCTGCGCTCAAAGTGCGCGCCTGCAAGCCGTCATAGACGTCGCCGTCGAAAGCCAGCAGCGCCTGCTTGGCGTTGGCGGGCGTAAAAACCGGCTGCCAAGCCTGAAAGCGCGCCGCATTGAGCGCCGCCAGCTTGTCGCTCAGGCCCATGAGCTCGGCCAGCTCGTGCGGCTCCAGAGCGCGCAACTGCGCCACCAGCTCGGCCGCCTGCGCCACAAACAGCGGCTGGCTGTGGCTGGCGCTGTGCGCCGGGGTCTCGAAATCGAGCGCTTTGGCGGGCGACAACAAAAACAACATCGGTGGCGGGTCCTCTGGTCTGCGGCGGGGGCTCTGCTTAAGGCGCGATTATCGGTGCAGCGCAAGGCGGCGGGCGGGTTGGGTGCACGCTTGCTTAGGCGTCCTGCGGCCGCAATGGCGCTGCGAGCGCACCCAGCCCACCCGCCGCCTCGCATGGGGGAAATCGGTGCCAGCGCATGCAAACGGCAGTGCTGGCCACGCACCCGGTCAAGCAACATGCAAAATTTATTTACTTAAGGATCCCATTTTCTTATTATCAGGGTACAGTCCCACTTGTTGATAACCACCCCACCCCATAAGGTGACGAAATGGCCACCACTGCCGACACCATCGACCATGCAACCCTTGAACGCCTCGTCGAAGCCGGGGCCGTCCGCGGTGCCCACATTGTTGGCCAACCTGGCGGCTGGGGCGTGGTCATCCAATACGGATTGATTGAGCGCGCTCTAGCCGCGAAGCGCGGCGCCATCCGCATCTTTCGCAAGTTTGAAACGCTGGTTGCCTACCTCAAAGACATAGGCATCACCCAGTACCAGGTGGACGCCAGCCACTTTGACCCCGTGGCGCTCAAGACCGACCGCAAGCGCACCGATGCCGCCGCGCGCATGAAAAACGCGCACGCAGCCGCCGCTTACAAGGGCTGGCTTACCCTACAGGTGCAAGCAGCGATCGACGACCCCCGGCCCAGTGTGCCGCATAGTGAAGTTGCCGCCGAGTGGGCGACCGAGCGCGCCGCCTTGCTCCAGCAGGCCGAGCGCATAGGGGGCTGACCTTGCCGTTATGGAAACCCGCCGCCATTGCCGACCGCAAGCGCATTACCGAGTACATCGCCATTGACAACCCAAGAGCTGCAGTGGAAATGGGTGATCTGCTGCTGCAAAAGGCCGAACAACTAGACCAGCATCCAGCGCTTGGGCGTGTAGGGCGCGTGCAGGGGACGCGCGAACTGGTCGTGCACCCCAATTACATCTTGATTTACAGAATAGTTGTCAAGGTTGCCGAAGTGCTGCGCGTCAAACACGCGGCGCAGAAATGGCCTTGAGGCAAGGGAATGGAAATGCAGCGAATTTCAGCGCCTAGGTGGGGGCTGCCCCCCGATTTTACCTACCGGCACAGCTAGTCTATCGGCAACGAGAGGTCGTAGAGGGTCTCGGGAGCTATATCGATATCACCAGGCCAGCAAACGGTATCGAGCGCAACAAAAGCCTGTTTAAAGAGTTTAATATCCTGCAATGCTGTAAACAAGCCCTTATTCAAATAGGGGCGCGCATCAAATAAACGATGTTCACCTGTGTTGAACCACAGTTCCAGTAAATAATCATCACCGGCCTTCACCCGCTTCACCGTTTCCATAACATCTCCTCAGCGCAAGGGATCAATGGGAAACGGTTTCTCACCGTTCAGGGCCAGCTCCCAATCGGCCAACAACGATTCCCGATGAATCTCGATCCAAGCCTGAACCAATCGGGTTTTGGCGACGGGCAATTCGCCAGCCAGAACAGATCCGTCGAGTATCGAGAAAGACGCGTCTTGACCTTGAAACTTCGCATGTATGTGCGGCGTGTTATGTCGCACGTTATCAAAAAAATATAGACTGATAACTATCCCGTAGAACATGCTGATTGTCGGCATAACACACCTTATATGATTAACCTGAAGATTTTCAAACTCGACTCGACCGCGCTGCACCGTGCACACGTGTCCGCAAAATAGTTGTCTGACCCCCAATTTTAACCGGAGACTGTCGCAGTTCCTGCAAAATGGGGCTGCAATCCATTACCATCGAGGCATGAAGTAAAGCAAAATAACCGCCCCTACTATCGCGAAAATGGCGAGCCCGATTTTTTCTCCCATGGTCATGGGGAATTTGCGGTGTGTGGTGCCACAAAACGGGCAGATTGACTTTTTCGGGACGGGTGTCCAGCCGCCTTGGCCGTGCAAAATTGGTGGGCCTGTGATGATTCGTGGAATAATTTTTTTCCCACAGCCATGGCATGTTTCCCGTTCGTCATGAGGTGCTTGAGATTGCTCGGGTTTTTTCAGCCACTCACCGCAATGCCTGCACTTTTTTACATGCATTGGAATTTCCGCGGCACAGAATGGGCATTCACTGGTTTGCATGGGGCTTTTGTTCATCATCAACTCTTTTTTGGGTTCCCTGATATTATAGATTTTATGAAAGTTCATAATTTTCATTATGCTAGGAAGATTGAAAGAGGGAACCTTCTTTATGGAGTTTTGTACATAAGCCTTGGCGATGAACGCTTGGTGCGCGACAGTAGTTGTCGCATGAAACAGATGCGCGTGGAAAGCATGAGAGTCGGACGAAAAGTCAAGCCTACGCGCAAACGCGAGCTCCCGGATGTGATGAACATGGTTGCGCCCTAGCCTGAACTGGATGTGCTGGTTGTTCCGCACGCACGGAAGCGCATAGTCAAAGGCCTCCGTCCGCCATTTTACTGTAAGCGTCCCGCCAACCCACCTTGCCCCGATCCCATCAGCCATGCCAAGATAGCCCGCACGCGCCCGCGCTCACGCGCACAGCCCCGCAGCCCTCTTGAAACCCACCTCAGCCTTTTGCCGCAGGCCGCCACTTGTGCGGCAGCAGTTCCTCGATCGCACTGGCCTTGTGCGTGGGCAGGCGTTCGAGCACGGAGAGGAAATCGGAGACGAGAGGAAATCGGGGTCAGACCACCATGGCACTCGGTTAAGCCCGAAGCGCGCGGAATCAGGGTGCGTTGCGCGCAAGTCAGAACCGCGCCCTGTGCCAGAAAATCGTGCTCCGACTGCGGTTTGCTTCCGTAGGGGTAAGGGCTGTGGCGCTGGGGGCAGTCGGCCTCATACCGTCCGCTGCGCGGCCAAAAATCGGCCAACCGCCCCCAGCGCCACAGCCCCGCGCAAATCGGTACTTGACTCCGATTCCCATGTTTTTGGCTTAACCGAGTGCCATGAGGGTCAGACCAGATTTTCTCAGACTGGATCCTCTCAGCCTTTAAGGCGGGCAGCAAGATGGGTTGGCAGGACGCTTACAGGGAAACGCCGGTGGAACGCAGGTGGTCAGACCACGATTTTCTCAGCTAGCGCCAGTTCTCTACCTGCAAGCCGCTGACCCGGTTGAACTCGCCCACGTTGGAGGTCACCACGATCAGGCCGCGTGCCACGCCGGTGCCGGCAATCAGCGCATCGTAAGCGCCGATGGGCCGGCCCTGCAACTTGAGGGCTGCGCGAATGGCCGCCGTGGCCTGCGCATCGGCCTCGTTGAAGGGCACGGTACCGACGACCGAGAACAAGGCATCGAGCACCGGCGCCAGCTTGCGGGCGCGCTCGCTGTTGAGCGCGAGCCCATAATCGATCTCCATGCGCGTGAGCGCCGAGACCACGATCAGCTTCGGTGAGGTCGCCTTCAGGCGGGCCATCACGCCCGCTTGGCCCTTGACAAAATCGGACACCGTGCAGG
>JAGXSS010000010.1 GCA_018334055.1 Peptococcaceae bacterium | reverse complement strand
ATTTCTGTTTGACGTTCGGCGCAGATACTTGCAACCAACTCCTTTAATCGCCGTTCTACATCATCGACCAAAACCTTCCTGCGATACTTAGGACACCAGACCACATGGTACTTGCAAGAGTACACAACGTTGTTGTTCGACTTGAATTTAGTGTTCATATATGCATTATGCTACATATTTCTATATTATACAATCAAAAGATTTAAACCTATTGAAAAGCATCGAGTTTTCCAATAGGTTGTGCCTTATATCCCCATAGCTGAAGCAAGGGGCTTTACGGCACTTTCGGTAAGTGATCGGTAAGGTCGTGTGTGACTGTGATGATGGTTTTATCGACCAGACTACCCAGGTAAAGTTTCATTTGATCTGTTTTTCTCCTCCGCTCAGCAATCTGCAGTCTTCCTGCTTGCTGATAGAGTTGAATTTAGCTTCACCAATTAAACTCAAGAACTTTGGTAATGTCTTTTCATGCGGAGCAGTGCCGAATACTGTTGTATTTGAAAAAAATCCGACATGAAAATGTGCTCGCGTTGATCAACGCACCACATTATGGGAGTAGTATCAATGGAGTCTCGTTCTTTTCCATCTACGCATATCTTGCCGGCGTCCAAATCTACATATTTCATCAAGGCACGCACTACGGTGGATTTACCGGAGCCATTGGGTCCGATGATAGCGTACTTTTTGCCCTTATGAAACTTGAAACTAAAATTTTCTAGGCTGAAGTCTTTGTATCGAACGGTCACACCCTCAAATGCAATTGCTTCATTAAACGCAGTAGCGGGAGGCATATCGCCTTCAGTGCTCCAATCTAACATGGCCAGCACCTTATCTTTAATGTCCTTTGTTCCCCTAATTGTTGCCATGTCCGTGATGATTGATTGGATGGGTGTGATGAAGCTCTCTATAAATCCCAATGTGGCCGCGGCGGTTCCTATAGTGATTTCTTCATACTGGAATCTCTGTTGGGCAGTTTTACTTAGAACTGCCTCATGTTCTCGGAAAATGCTATTCCTAGTATCAGGTCTGATCAGTTTGAAGCCTTCCAGTAAATCCTTCATCTTAGCCATATACTCGCCTCGGGTATCCAGATAGACTTTGTGGCGATGCGAGATTATTTTAGCACCTAGAGTAGGGACTAAGATAGCTGAGAAAAAAGACAATGCGATGATTGCGATGCCAATTCTTATGTCCACAAGGAAAAGCAATACCGCGCCGAAAACCACAATTGAGTTAGCCATCTTAATGCTGTTTAACAAAGGGTTGAGATAATCCATTTCTAGTTGAGTTATCTCATGCGCCTGAATCGAGATATACTCTCCTACATCTCTGGAGACAAACTTCTGGTACCTGTATCTGGCAATAGTCTTGAAAAAATCCCGTTTTGCCGCAGACTCATGTGATTAGCGGAGTCAAACAACAGCTTAATCAGATACGGCAGAAAGGCAAGTGCAACGCTGGAAATCAAGTCAAGTACTATCTCCAACGCAATATATTTTCTTATAGATAAAAGGTACTTCTTCATCGTTTTATGTTTTCACCTCACTTAACATTCTACGTGCCCTAGCCAGCTCGCAGGAAATCGGAGATATTCCTTCTGCACTTCCCACTTCCAGGACAAAAGGGATAGCAGACTGTGCCAAAACCCCACGAGCCGTCAAGCAATTTGCTTAAAGTGGGTGGAGATAGTCATAATTATGAGCGATTACAGACTTAAACACAAAATAACCGCTTAAACGAACTGGGTAGTGGGGGAAACGAATTTAGACAATTGGTTTTTGCACGGCCTGACATTCCTTTTTGTCCGACTCGTACGGTAGAGGCCGCCCGCCTTGTGCCTGTGGTCGGCAATTTCAAAGCCTTCCAATAACTTCAAGGCCCGCACCCGAGCTGCCTGCGGCGGGATGCGGTAGAGTGTTGCTGCGCGCAAAAGATTCTCCAAACCAGTGAGCCGCCACCATAGACCGCGCATTGCTGGCCACGATCCCCAGTCTCCTTGACATCAGCTGCCGTTCTAGAGCCGGGCCATAATAGTGCTGTAACACTGCCTCCGGACGCGCGCACCTGACCTGGGGTCATGCCGATTCTTCTTCGTCGTCGTCGTCGTCGTCTCTTACCTCATCGGGGTCCAGTTTCAAGTTGCCATATATTGTGGATTGCGAAACAATTAGTGTGGCTATCACAAAAACGCCGACAATACCAATAGTCAAGGGCACCATGCCGTACCTGCTGAGTAGCGTGCCAAGGAGTATACCCAGCGGGGATGCCAACAGCACAACAAAGTTCACCACACCAAGTATTCGTCCTCTTTTATCGGCAGCAACGGAGGCGACAAAGTTACTGTAGAACGGCTGCGTCAATGTGTCGAAGAAGCCGTAAACGATGAAGATTAAGGTCGCCACAATTGGCGTCCGATACACAAGGGGTAACAGCGTGAAGACTAAGGCACTGCCGGCCAGTCCTATCTTGGTCAATCGCGACACCCAATGACCAAATTTCAGAATGATCCCAGAGGCCAAAAATTCGCCGATATCGTTACCCGACCGCATGATGACGATATGCACCAACGACACAGCTTCTGCTTCAGACATTATGAAAAAGGGCAACAGGGTCGGTATAAAGGCATAGTCAAGATTTAGAAAAAACAGAATTGCCATGAATACCACTATTTTCTTGTCTTTAATGACGTTGTCTCTAACGAAAGTCCACGATGAGTGAACCGCCGACTTGATACCACCCATGGATAGCAGAGCGCGCGCCTTCTTTCCCGTGGGCCTTTTTCTTACTACCCTGCTTTCCGGCAAGAAAAATTGAGATATCAGGGCGGACAGCAAGAGAACGAGCACGACCACGCCGAAAACTACCGCTTGACTCGCAGATACAATTAGCGCTGCCGAGGCAATCCTACCGGCGATCGAAACAACATTGCTCGACATCAATTCTAGGGCATCAAGTTTTACGTACTCTTGCTTAGTGAGTTTTTCGGCGACTAAAGCTATAAACGCGTCAACATACAAGTCCGAAACTAAATCGATGGCCAAATACACCAGCACTACGAAAACCAACGACTCACCCAAGACAAGCCATGTGGACGCAAGCACGGCACAGGCAACAAGGCTCACCACGATAGTCTTTTTCTTTTGGAATCTGTCGACAATTACGCCAATTATCAGTGACGAAAAGGCATTAAGCACAAATGACGAGCCGATGAGTGTAGCGACTCGACCAAAACCGCCGCCACTTTCACCCGCAGCAATCCATAATATATTGAGGTTGAACAGCTGGAAGGCAAATAATGTTAATGACCCAATACCGACGGAAAGAAATGCAATTCTCTTTGCCTTAATCATATCTTTACATCCTCCAAGAAGAATTTCAAGTTTGATTCCACTGCAATAACGCCGGTTCTGCCGCAACAAATCATAAGATAGCCAAACAATGGTGCCTATAAAGCGTTCCCAATGGTAATAGGTTCTAGATATGCGAAAATAGCACTCTAATGGCATGTCGCTACGACCGATAATCATGTTTTTCGTAGCGACGGTGTAATACACCGTCGTCCTTGGAGCAGGACTGAGAGTAATTAAAAATAAAAAAAGTAGAACTTACTTAGTGCAGTGGAAACAATTAATTCATTCTACACAGATTATACCTCTGTTGGCAATACTATCACGTGCCAACAATAGTGTCGCGTGACACTAAAAGACCCCTCTCCGAGCGGGAGAGGGGTCTTCAGCTTTACATGAAGCGGTTGCTATGAGCAAGGTTTGCCTTGTAGTAGGGCATACGCTCTGCTTAACAAGGCGTAGGCATCATCGACAGAATCGGTGGTCTTTAGTAACTCCGCGCGGCTTACGTCATGCTGCGTGCCTGCCGAGCCTCCCGAATGCGCTTGCCGATCATAGCTTCGCCCCGTTCTTGCTTGCGTCGTTTGCAATATCTTTCGCTACTTAAGGCTGTAATCCTGCGGGGCAGTGAGGCGCAGACAACTTGACTAAGCTCGTAGCTAAACTCCAACGCGCTTGGGTGGGAAAGCTGCAGCAGCTGGGGTGGGTGCCCTTGCTGGTCATCAGCCCCACGCCTCCCTCCTCACCGCAGCCATGAGCGGTGCTAGGACTGTTCTGTAGACAATTAATATGCCCTATCCTGCGTGGGAGTAAACGCAACACCACAGTAGCATGGGTTGCCATAACCTCCAAGGGGTTCATGCAAAGACGAATGGCCTACTTGCATCGTGACACTCGTTGCTGTCAAACACAGCTTTCGAGCCCAAAAAAATAAAACCACGCAGGCTAGAAGCCCGCGTGGTTGCTCGTTTTTAGTGGCGCGCCTGGCAGGAATCGAACCTGCGGCCCACTGCTTAGAAGTTGTAAGGGGCTCGTTTCATGTGATGTCCAGTAGTGGTCTTTGGTGGCGCGGCTTGTGTGTTGCCAAGGGTTTGTGGATTGCTAAATGCTTTTGGCGGCCATCCATATCATACAATGTCGGCGGCGTTGCTGTCAAAATTGCTGTCAAAATGACCGCTACTGAAGATGGATATTTTTCGTGTGCTTCATACGGTGTTGTTGACAGCGAGCCTCCGTCGGCCTGGGTTTGTGCAGCAACGCTTTAGGTTGCTGCAAGAAAGCGAGCCACTGTTAACGAAGCGTGCCTAGGGAATTTGCACACAACTTGGACTTCACTAAAGATTTATTAATCCCTAGCAGGAGTATATCTCTATAGTGGCAAATTGTCCAAACCAATACTATGTGGGCCTCTGTATTTTTTAGTTGCCGAACTATATAATTTTTACTTGCCAAACACAGAGGTTCTACGCGCCTCTCTGCCTGAGCACATTACAAGCATTAATTATGAGAATGTTACTAGCGAGGCAGCTGCTATGAATTGCGCCTTTGCTTCGGGAATACTTGCTGACTTTTTGGAGGACGAAGAGCTTTTACCTACTGTGAACGGGAGAATGAGTTCTGAGGTGTTCTCTTTTCAAATTCGCAATGGTCGTCTCAACGCTCCCATGAACATCGATGTCGCTAACTCCCAAGTGGAGATTGATGGTGGTTACGAGGGCATAAGGCAACTTGCCTTAGTTGAGGCTAAGAGTTTCGTTGCGGACGATTTCTTAGTTAGGCAGCTGTATTACCCTTATCGATTATGGACTGGTAGGATCTCAAAGAAGGTTACACCGGTCTTCTTGGTGTACTCAAACATGATCTATCACTTATACGAGTACCAGTTCATCTCGCCTTGCGATTATAACTCTTTGGTACTTGTAAAGCATAAACACTACAGCCTAGAGCCAGTCGACATTACACTAGACGCCATCATCAACATTTTGCACAGGGCTGTTCTTGTACCAGAGCCTGCGATTCCATTTCCGCAGGCGGACAGCTTCGAGAGAGTGGTAAATCTTTGCGAATTATTAAACCAAGGAGGGAAAACTCAAGAGGACATCAGCCATAACTATGCTTTTAATCCTAGGCAGGCCGATTACTATGCCAACGCTGCAAGGTACCTTGGGCTTGTGATAAAGGACGATAACGGGGAAGAGGTGTCTTTCTCGTTGACTGCGGAGGGGCGAAGAATCCTAAGCTTACGGTATAAGGATAGACAACTTGGTCTCGCTAATGCCATACTTTGCCATAAGGCCTTTAATGAGGTTCTCAATCTGTATTTACAGTATGGTCAAATGCCGCAGCGGCAAGAGGTTGTGGCAATTATGAAAGAGTGTAACCTCTACCGAGTTGATGCGGAAAGTACATATTACAGAAGAGCGGCAACACTAATCAGTTGGGTCAATTGGATCCTTGGGTTGCAGCGATGAAGGCTGCCCATACTGTACGCCTCCCCGTCGACCGCGTTCAGGTGGAGCCTCTGCGTTTTTTCCTCAGTATGCTTCGGCCTTGTGCACTGCTGGTTTTCAAGGCATGACATGGTTACGAAATTCTTTCTGGGCATGATGCTGGGTGCTGCGTTCATCCTGACCGGAGACATATTCGTACCGTGCCTTATGCATCTCGTGTACAACGTCCTGGCTTTCAAAATCTTCAGGTCGGAAAAGAATAAAGTTTAGGAGGGATAGCATGCAGGTTAAAATCACTAATCTTAAAAAGAGTTATAACAAACACCTGGTTTTAAAGAACATAAACATGGAGCTCACAAAGCCAGGAATTTATCTGATCGCCGGCCCCAACGGCTCGGGGAAGACCACGCTGCTGGAGATTATAATCGGGCTGAGAAAGCCGACCTCTGGCGAGGTGCTCATCAACAATTCAACTCCCGACACTTTGGAGTCAAAACGCGCCATTGGATTTTTGTCCCAGCAGAATTCCCTGAGAAGAAGCTGCTATGTATACGAAGAGCTTAAGCTGGTGTCCGAGATTTACAGCATAAAAAACGTGAATTTACCGGAATACCTGAGCAAGTATAACCTGGACGAATACTACAGGTACAAAACCGGGAAGCTATCGGGCGGTTCTAGGCGGAGGCTGCTGTTGGCTATGACCCTGCTCCCGATGCAGGAAATCATTGTTCTCGACGAGCCCGTGTCAGGGCTGGACCCTTTCAGCCGCAATGAGATATGGAACATGATAACCGAGGTCTCCCGCGACAGGATTGTCATCGTGTCTGACCATTACCTCAACCAGGCCGCTCAGTATTCCGACTACGTATATTTACTAGACAGCGGAAACGTGGTTCTGCACGGCGGCATCAAAGACGTGAATTCGTTCCTGAAAAAGTCTCTCGTTGTGAAAGGCAGGAAAAACAATCACGAGAGCATCGAAAATCGGCTCAGGTATCTGGGCATTGAAATTGACCTGAAAGTCTCAGGCACGGTCTACAGCTACTACATAAACGAGACGGACAAGCAGAAACTTAAGGATCTGGACATAAAAGACTGCAACCTCAACTCGGTTGACTTCGAGGACATATACTTCTATTACACGGGAAAATACAGTCATGATGGGAGTGAGGAGAATGGCTAAATCATACATCGCTTTTTTTAAGCTTGAACTTAAAGTTCTGGCGCGCGAACCAGTAACTTTGTTCTTTATGATAATTCTGCCGGTAATTCTGACCGTTGTTTTCGGCGGAGCCTTCGGAAGCGAAGCGACCAAATACGGTGACCACGTATTGGGAATCGATACTATTGTTCCCGTAAATATCGTATTCCTCTTGGCCAACGTCGGCCTTATGGGAGTTCCGATAACAGTAGTTGAATTAAAGGAACAAGAAATCCTGAAAAGGTACATAACATATCCGATAAACTACAAGACTTATTTTGTGTCGCTGTTCTCGGTTTTCTCCTTTGTCAGCGTTCTTAGCACGCTGCTGTTCTCGCTTATAGCGTTCCTGTTTTACGGTGCTAAGTGGCACATGAACATCTGGGATTTTCTGATATTCTTGGTATTGTACATAGCCATGACAATAATATTCGACGGAATAGGATCTTTGATAGCCCTGTTGGTTAAGGGCTCGCGCACCTCAAGCATGGTGACCTCCGGCTTCTTCCTCTCCCTCATATTCACCTCTGGAGTCGCGTTGCCCGTCGAGTCCCTGCCCGCAGTTGTCCAGAAAATAGCGTATATGTTTCCGATGTATCACTGCATCGAGGTAGCTCAAATGCTGTGGATATCCGAGTTCAGATTCACGGGCTTATGGGACAATATTCTATACATTGCCGCAGCTACGGCTGCCCTGATGGTGTTTTTAGGGAGGGTTAAAGTCAAATGGGACTGAACGTAAAAATGATTCCACTGCAATAACTAAGTTCTACCCTTTTTCATTCTCACTATTCTCAGTCCTGCGCCAAGGACGACGGTGTAGTACGCTGTAACTACAAAAAACCACGATTTTCGGTTGTAGCGACAAGCCATTAAAGTGTCGTTGTAGCAAATGTAGAATCTATTTCCACTAGCGACGCTCCATGGGCACCACTGTTTGGTCGTTTTATGATTTCTTGCAGCAGAGTCGGAGTTATTGCAGTGGAATCAAGTGTATAAACACTTGCATTGCTTGCCAATAGAATTTAAATCAACTCATTCGTGCCACTTTTGGACTTCATTTGCTGCTTCAATAATTGCTTTTCTACTAGATTAAAACAAAATTTCTTCCCTCGTTCAAACAATAGCAAAAGCAAAATAGATAAAATCAAAAGTCCTGAAATACTAATGATTGTATAAAAATTGAAATCTGTAAATTTACTTTTAACGACTTCAATAATTCCAATCAAAACAATATATGGAAGCCCGAATAAGCAAATTGCAGGAACCCAACCCCAACGGTTTAGTTTCTTTTCAAAATCTTCTTTCTCTCGATCTTCATTTATTTTTTTCAAGTTTTGAATATCCTCGGACATTTTAAATATCGTTGAATCATCTTCAGCCCTCTTGTTGATAAGTTCTTGTAGTTGCATTTTAGTATCTTTATGCGATTCTGCTTCTTCTACATACTTTTTTTCAGCAATTTCTTGAATTTCATCGTATACTTCGATGTAAGTTCTTTCATTAAATCTGGCATAATCACCTTTCGTGACATTCATAAGGGCATCATTTACAACTGCATGTGAACGCATAAAGAGGAACTGTTTCTCTTCTATCTCTTCTGACGCCCTGGCACGTTCCAATGATTCTATATACTTATTCAGCAATTTTTTAGAAGGACGTAGGGACAGATAACAATCAGCTAATAATTGCTTTCTCTGATATTCAATCAAACTTGCTGGTGAGAATAACCATAGAACAGTACCAAACAAATCAGCTGATACACATGCTGGAATATGACCTGAGCTAATACTTCTGTTACTTTCATATTCCTTGCTTACATTGGCAATGGTGCTATTTAAAGTCAATAAAATATCGCGTGACGCCTGAATTTTCGTTGCGGTTTGACCTTTTCTTTCCCTATAAATCATTGATTCCACTGCAATAACTCCGGCTCTGCCGCAACAAATCATAAGATAGCAAAACAATGGTGCCTATAAAGCTCTCCTAATGGCAATAGATTCTAAATGTGCGGAAAATAACTCTTTAATGATATGTCGCTACGACCTATAATCATGTTTTTCGTAGCGACAGTACATTACACCGTCGTCCTTGGAGCAGGACTAAGAGTAACTAAGAATGAAAAATGCAGAACTTACTTACTGCAGTGGAATCAATGGATAATAACAAAATTGCAGAATATTGTGCAACATTAGAAGATAAATTAGCGCAACTAAATATAGCCATCAAGAAAACTAATTATGATATCTATAATGATGTGTTTCAAGAAGATGAGGGTCAACTTTACTCCATGATAGAGTCAAAATACAAGCAACAACTACAAGCTATTAGTGAGGAGCGAGGACAAAGTATCCTTGTCGACGTCCGATCGATAATAATGATGATTCCACTGCAATAACTCCGACTCTGCTGCAAGAAATCATAAAACGACCAAACAATGGTGCCCATGGAGCGTCGCTAGTGGGAATAGATTCTACATTTGCTACAACGACACTTTAATGGCTTGTCGCTACGACCGAAAATCGTGGTTTTTTGTAGTTACAGCGTACTACACCGTCGTCCTTGGCGCAGGACTGAGAATAGTGAGAATGAAAAAGGGTAGAACTTAGTTATTGCAGTGGAATCAATATTATATTATGAACGGTCTACTAGACACTCGCTTCGCCCCGCAAGAAGTGTCCACCGGACTGCCCTTTTTTATCGTTCCCCTCCGCACGCTGGACGCGGTGCGCCGCGCCGCACCAGAGACCAAGCATCTTCTGCGCTTTGTCGCCCCCTACACCGCCAAAAACATCCTCGTGTTTGCGCCCGAAACCTATGAAACGGGCAACGACTTTAACGCGCGCGTCTTTACCGATTACCTCGGCATCCCCGAAGACCCCGCCACCGGCAGCGCTAACGGCTGCCTGGCAGCCTACCTCGTTAAACACAGTTATCTCGGTGAGCCGAGAATCCGCGCTAATGTCGAGCAAGGCTACGAGATTAGGCGCCCCTCCCGGCTGCTTATCCATGCAGAAGCGCAAGGCAAATCAATTGCCATCCACGTCGGCGGCCGCGTTATCCCCGTGGCGCGGGGGGAGTTAGTGTAGTAAATGCACCCTAAAAAAACGGACAGAGCGGGTTTTTCGCCAGCATGAAGTCCGTGCAAAAGAGACTCGAGGGGAACCGAAGAACAGAGGCGACTAGGTGCGCTTGCGGTCTATTTTATGTCCTTAAACACCCTAGCTATGATGTCCAAACCGTCCATCAGCTGGCCTTCGGTTATGATAAGCGGCGGAGCGAAGCGAATAATATTGCCGTGGGTCTGTTTAGCGAGCAGGCCCGCTTCTTTTAGCGACATGCACACATCCCAGGCGGCAAAGCCTTCTTCGAACACAACAGCGTTCAAAAGCCCCTTACCACGCACTCCCACCATTTTCAGGCATGGAATTGCCGCCACAAACTCGCGGAAGATGTGTCCTAGGCGCTCCGCGTTCTTATCGAGTTGCTCGTCTTCCAGTATCTCTAGCGCAGCAATCCCGACCGCCATAGCCAACGGATACCCGCCAAAGGTCGACCCATGCGAGCCCGGCGTAAACACCTCCATGACTGCTCTGTCGGCAACCACGGCGGAAACGGGTATAACGCCGCCACCTAAGGCCTTGCCCAGAGCCATAACATGCGGTTTGACCCCTTCATGGTCGCAGGCAAACCTCCGGCCCGTGCGGCAGAAACCGGTCTGTATCTCGTCGGCGATAAAAAGGATGTGATTCGCCTCGCATAGCTCATACACCGCACGCAGGTAGCCTGGCGATGGGACGTAGACCCCAGCTTCGCCCTGAATCGGCTCGAGCAGCACAGCACAAGTGTTAGGGGTGATCGCAGCTTCAATCGCGGCAACATCGTCATAAGGCACAATCTTAAACCCCGACGTATATGGCCCGTAGTTGTTGCGCGAGATTGGATCCGTAGAGAACGATACAATCGTGATCGTGCGGCCATGGAAGTTGTTCTCAGCGACGATGATCTCCTGCTGTCCGTCTGCTATACCCTTCTTCTCTACTCCCCAGCGGCGGGCCAGCTTGAGCGCTGTTTCTATTGCTTCGGCGCCGGTGTTCATGGGCAAAGCCGTTTCGTAGCCAGTGTAGTGACAAAGCTTCTCTAGGAACGGGCCCATCATGTCGTTGTGAAACGCACGGGAAGTGAGGGTACAGCGCTCAAGCTGATCCGTAATCGCCTTAATCAGCTTGGGGTGCCTGTGGCCTTGGTTGACCGCAGAATAGGCTGACAGAAAATCATAATAGACCTTGCCCTCCGGGTCCTTGACCATGACCCCTTGAGCCTCAGATATGACCACCGGCAGTGGATGATAGTTGTGCGCCCCATAGCGCTCCACCAAGTCAATGTGGTATTGCGATTTCACAATGCTTTCCCCCTAATATGTCGAATGTGCATTATTATACACACAACGGTGTGTTCATGCAATAACCCTATTGCACTCTGCGGACCCGCTCGGCAGACCCATTCACCAGACGCAACGCGGAAGCCCCTGGATTCATCCATGGGGAGGAAGCGCGACACGCCGTTTTCCTTTCTATGCTATCTTGGTTTTTCCATAGTGCCAGCCATCGGCTCTTTGCGGTAAAAGGAGGAGGGGGTTAAGGTACTATTCTCTAAAACAACCTAAAAACCTTCTGTTTCTTTCTCTCCGGCAACAACGACCCCAAGAGGGTTTTTATCGTCGCCTCCCCTCCCTCGGGAAGCGTCGCCGGATCGGGACACCATGCGAGTGGGAGGGGGGCCATTCCGGTCACTTCCGTAAACATTTTCACATCTTTATTTGTTCCGAAGGCAGAAACGACAGCGATTTTGTCGAAGTCCTCGTTCAAGGCATTGTGTTGACGCACTAAGTCCATGACCCGCCACGATGAAGCGGACGTCACCGCTATTCCGCACCCCGCTCTATACAGCTCTCTGAGCCGACCAGCGTCTAGGACGCCCATATCCCTCACCACATACTCATACTCTGCCAGCAGCGATAGCAGCTGGTCATACAAATATTCCTCCTTGTCGGACCGCACCGGCAGGGCGAAGATGTCTGCTCCATGCAATCTAAAGCCGCGCTCGCTCTTGCATTTTCCTGTGGCCAACCCGGAAATTGAATTAAACACCGGGCGCTGTGAGTCTTCCACCAGAGCCACCGCGTGACCGCTCTTAGCTAAAAACGACGCCAGCATCAGTGCGGTGTGGGTACACCCTATTCCCGGGGCCATCCCCGCCACCGCAACAGTTACCCGTCCCACAGGACGACGTTCTATCACCACCGTCTCTTTTTGCGTCTGTGGAGAGTCCTCCCTAAAACCTCGATGCCAACGCGCGGCAAAAGCATACGATCTACCGTCCCCGCGGAGGCAGTTCTCAAAGTCCTTGGCGAACAGATCCTCATTGTCGGTTTCGCAAATATTGTAGACGCCCAAACTCACCATGGCCGATATTGTTTCATCCCCGGGCTGGCGCGCGCCTACCAGCAAAATAATTTTGGTCGCAGGCCGCGAGATGCGGAAGGCGTGTACTGCTCGGACGAGGCCACTACCCGACGAGATGTCAATGTCCAGCACTAAGGTGTCTCCCGGGAGCCGCGCTGCGGCCTGGAAGATCTTTTTTGCATCATCCTCATTGTGCCTGCCTATGTTTTCGTACAGCACTTCCCCGCAATCCTCCACCAGCTCTCTCACTCTACTTGGCGCAGTGGGACTGAGCAGTAACAAAAAGGTCATTCACTTCATCCCCTCTCTCATATTGTGGGCCCATTCTCGTTGCTCCTGTGTAAAGCCTAGGGTTCTCATCACTCCATCAAGTGATTCTACCCGATAGATGGGGATCGGGATCATCTCGTACACCGGCTCTGTTCTAACAAGCCTTCCCTCCGAATCGTAGACATTACGATAGCCTACCTTCACCTTCCGGAAATGAGTGCCCGTTCGCTCAAGAAAACGCATGGCCGAATCCTTGACGTCATCCACCCCTACATGGGAAAAGTCCTGGGTACGGCGCACGGCGTCTAATACAATAACATCGCGCCAATCAAGGGGCACAGGCCCCGGGTAGCGGCCGGGGCAGTCCCGTCCGGGAGGTGCCGGGCAAGTATTGGCGTCGCACCAAAGGCTGTCAACCGTGGCGTCTATCACTTCTTGGGTTCCCTGAACGTACATCTCAGTAACGGGCGGTGCCGCCAAGGGCACGCTTAAAAACAAAACAAACGGCGCCAGTATAACCAACAGTGGGAAAAGCAGGGCCACCAGCACGACCAATAACGTCTTGCCGG
>JAGXSS010000009.1 GCA_018334055.1 Peptococcaceae bacterium | reverse complement strand
GCTTTTAGTTGCAGGAGTACTGCTACTGGGAGCTACCCCAAAGGTTTCGGGCATAGTTTCAAGCATCGCCTTGTTTGTTAACGGCAATAGAGTGAGCGCGCCGGTCATTATCATTGAGGGGCGAAGCTTTCTTCCGGTAAGGGCGATCTCGGAGGCTCTCGGCGCAACCGTGGAATGGTCAGAACCCCTAAATCGTATAGATGTTAACAAAAACCCAGATTCTGTAGTGACAGAGCAAATCACCAAATTGCAGTCTGAAGTAGATCGCCTAAGGCAAATAATTACTTCACATGACCGCGAGCGGCTCGACAGTAACGCCATCCTAGTCCAGTTTAACAAAAAAATTGCGGAGCGAGACCGAGAAATCGGCGAGCTTCGCGCTGCACTATCACGGGGCGTAGTGACGGTTGACCAGCACGTGCAAGGCGTGGTTGACTGGAATAGTCCAATTGTTGACCTGAGGGGGTTAGGGATTAGATATGATGAGATTGACGCTTTTAAGCTAGAAAAAACAGGGAGACTTGGCAGCGTGCCCATAGTTGTAAGATTAATCAATGGGCGGGCGATTATCGGTGATCACCAAACCGAGAATATTTTAGATCCTAGTCAAAAGTATGTCTTGACGGCGCATACAAAAGTCGGTAGGATCTACCGCCTTCATTTCGCTACCAGTGGGTTGCCCACCTTGCTAAATAGTCAGTCCGAGCAAATCATCTTCATTCCAGCGATGCCGGAGAAAGGGTTTCACTGGCCATATTTTTTGAGAATCCCAAGCACAGCACATCGGGCAGAGAATGTTAGTCACCGGAGGTACTTAGTCGTCGACACAACAAACACCGGCGTCAGTTCACCAAATAGCTTCAGGGCATGTATACAGCGCACCAGAGACTTTATCTCAAACCCAGGATACACCTCAGTGCGTGCCGCAGAGATGCTGTGGTCGCCAATGCTTGCACCAGTGTTTCCGCGGCCGCACGTAGATTATTCCTACAAAGGGGAAGCTAATATACTTCTTACCCATAGCTTAGATAGAGATACAGCGCGCCTGCACCTAAAATTAGAAGATCCCGTTGTCAGACAAGAATTAATCCGGCAGTTTGAGCGCGCAGGGTTTGATTTTGAACTGCAAACTTTGGCCAGACTTGACCTGCAACTAATTGCTATGTTGGACCATGCTATTGAGTATCTAAATCAGCAAGGGCAAAAAGTGGAGCTACAACGAATTTTTATGGTGGGGTACTCGGCATCCGGAACTTTCAACGACCGATTTGCAACTATGCACCCTGAGCGAGTCAAGGCGGTCGTTTCCGGGGCCACGCTAGACGATATGATGCTGCCATTAGCGCGTCATCGCGGGGAAGAACTGATCTTCCCGATTGGCACCAGTGACTATAAAGAAATAACCGGTCGGGAATTTTCTCTAACAAAACATAACCAAGTCGCCCGCTTGATTCACATGGGCGAAATAGACGAGAATGATAGCCTCCCTTATGGTGACTGCTATGGTGCTCGTGAGAGAGGGATCATCACGCGATTGTGGGGAACAAATGTATTGTCACGTGCCAAACAGTTGATCGAGCTATATGGAAAGAGCGGCGGACAGGGGATCTTTATTTTGGATAAAGGGCAAGGGCACTCGGAATCTGGAGCAATGGTCGGGTACATTATCGATTTTTTAAAGGCAAACCGGGACACAGATAAGCCAATTTACCCTTTGCCTAGCAACTATGCCCAGTTAATGTATACGTATTTTGGTCCTTTACAGATCAACGCGTTCCAGACTCCTGGGCAAGGGGTAGTCGGAGTGGCATACAGTGCTTTGCTTTCGGCTAGCGGCGGCGTAGCACCATATCGCTGGTCGATGGTCAGTGGCACGCTACCTCCGGGGCTGCGCCTTAGTGCCGACGGGGCAGTCGCAGGCACACCGACTGCCACGGGGGTTTACAGCTTCACCGTTGAAGTGGTAGACAGTAGTGTCCCGGTCCAGGTGTCCAGACAAATTTTTTCTGCAACGGTCGCGCTAACCCCGCCGGTAGCAACGTGGCGGCTTAGCGACCCCCTTTATATTTTGTTTGGGGAAAACGTGGGCAATCCTCAGGAGTGGCAAACCCTCCTCGCCAGACATCACGTTTTTAGGATAGGTACATTAGGCGGATCACTAGAGTTTATCCTGCCTCGTCTCAAATTGTACCGAACGCATATTGACAGCTTCCACACTATCCTGATTCTTAACCCGCATACTACTCCTCCGAGCAGGCTGGCCGACTGGCCGGTTGATTTTTCCCACCTAGTCCCCCTAGGCATTGATAGGTTGCAGGGCGAAGTTCAAGGTGGGCCCTTTATGTATGCCACGCGGTGCCATTTTGGCCAGGTGCGAATCATACTGTGGGCGACTACAAATGACCAAGTGCAGGCGGCCCTCACCCGACTGGCGACTGAAGGTATCCCCCGTGATCGTGTGGTGAGGCTGGCCGCGCAAACTCCTTAAAACTTTTGGTTCTCATGGTGGCTGCGTTTCCAATCGCCTCACTTCAGGTCGCCTCTGGAGACAAAAAGCTGCCTGTGTGGACGCGGATCATGCCAGCGGCAGATGCCAAACTCGGAAACCACGGACAAGGACGTTTTAGGCAGTCTAATGCCCTGGTCACCGACTATCACCGGAAACTGTCGAGCTAAGGAAAACTACAAATTACGCTTACGATCCCCCAAAAGACAACGCCCCAATGGGGCGTTGCTACGCAATGACTACCTTTTATACCGCCTGCGTACCGCCTGCGCTCTCGCCTCCCGTTACCCCGGCAATCCATTAGGAACAATGATAATTCAGACTATAGACTAATCATACTGCCTCATGATAATCTGGGTCAAGAAAGTAGTTCTAGGTATGGTTTGGCGTGGCAAATTGTTCTCAGCCCTCTGCCAAGGACGACGGTGTAATACACCGCCGCTACGGAAAACCACGATTTAATGTTGGTTCTGGCGTCACGAAGGCTATAGGTTCCCAATCTAAATGGAGGTGAAAAAATGTCTTTTGCCAAATTAGAGGAATTTACTTTTACCAAGATGTCCGAAACCAAACTCCCCGGGCTTAGCATGGCCATAATCAAGGGGAATGAGGTCGTGTGGACGAGGGCTTTCGGATACCGTGATTTGGAGCGTGGCCTGGCAGCGACGCCCCACACCCTGTACGGGATAGGCTCGGTCACGAAGTCTTTCACCGCGCTGGCTATCATGCAGCTGGCCGAGCAGGGGAAGCTAAGCTATGATGACTACCTCGAGGATTATGCGCCGATAAATGTTCGGCCACAAGGGGAACGAATTAGGTTATCCCACCTCATGAACCACAGTTCCGGCATCCCGGCCTTGGCCTATGCCGAAGCCGTAATTCGCGGGGTGACCGGTGCGGGAGAAAATTGGTTGCCCATTGCTAGTAGCGCCGATTTGTTCACCTTTATGTCCGATGCCCAAGACTGGACCCTCACCCGTCCGGGAGAGCGCTGGTTCTATTTGAACGAGGGGTACGCCTTGCTGGGGTACATAATTGAAAAGTGTTCCGGCATGCCTTACGAGGATTATATATTGCGGCATGTCCTTGCTCCTTTGGGTATGGAGCGTAGCTTCTTTCGGAAGGAGCAGGTAGAGTGTGACCAAGATGCCGCGGTGCCCTACATTGTCGCCGAGAACGGGGAGAGGAAGGCGTCTAATTATTCTTATGGGGGGCTTTCTGCCGATGGGGCTTTGATCAGCAGTGTCCTCGACCTCGCGCCGTATGTCTCGATGTACTTGGGGCAGGGGGAGTACAATGGGAGACGTTTGCTCAATTCAGAGCTGATTTCTCTGATGGCCACTCCGCAGTGTGCCTTGCCGCAGAAAGGTCCCTTTGGCCGGGGGGGCTATGGTTTCGGTCTGTCGGTTCTATCTGATTTCCTCGGCTACAAGCTGGTTGGTCATGGAGGGTCGGTCTTGGTCTCTACCGCCTACATCGGTTTTATACCGGAGGCAAAGCTGGGGATCGCCATCCTCGCCAATGGGAGCGGATACCCTCTCTCGCAGCTGGGGATGTACGGCTTGGCGTTAATGCTCGGTAAGGACCCCGATGAACTCCCATTTGTGCGTCAGGAAAAGTCTTTAAAGGAGCTGGTCGGCACCTACGAAACGTACCGGGGGACAATGAAAATAAATGTACGGCGTATGGGCGACCTGCTTACCGTCGAGACCAAGGACAAGTACAGCAGCACTATAGTACCCCTCCTGCCCGAAAACATCTTCGGGAGCAGTAGGACTTTTTACACCCTTAGTGCGGGTGTCAAGCTGCCGGTGGAGTTTAGGGTAGATGAGGAGGGAGTCCTCTTTATCTATGAGCGCTACTTGCTGCGCAAAACTGGCAAATTGTTGTGATACGCCCGTTGGTCGAAGACAATTTTCATAGATAGGAGGAGATGATTTGTCACACCCCGACTTTAGTGCTTTTACCGAGTACGTCAAGACTCTGATGAAGGAGCAGCACATCTGTGGTGCTACGGTTAGCGTCAAGCAGGGTGACAAAACCATTTATGAAGGCTGTTTCGGCCAGCGCGACCTAGAGAGCCGGGCGCCCGTTACCCCCGACACTGTTTTTGGCCTAGCCTCGGTGAGCAAGTCATTCGCCGCCCTCGCCATCATGCAGCTGTGTGATGACGGGAAAGTCTATCCAGATGCACCGGTGACCACATACTTGCCGGAGTTTAAAATTCGCGGGCTACCTGACATGACGAGGGTCAGAATTCATCACTTGCTATCGCACTCCACGGGTCTGCCACCCCTTCGCCGGAGGCAAGGGGAGTTTAGCGATTTCTCGCAGCATCTGGAGTACATCGCCACCGCCGAATATGAGCTGCTCGGCCAGCCGGGCGAATATTTTAGCTACTGTAACGATTCCTTTGCCATGCTCGGAGCGGTGGTCGAGCGAGTGACTGGCGAAACTTTTAGGGATTACATTAAGAAGAACATCTTTGAACCCTTGGGTATGACCCGCTCCGGCTACACTCCGGTAGAAGTTGCCAAGTATGGCGCAGATATTACCACCCTTTATAGCTATAATCATGAACTGGGCAAGCACCAGCCAGAGTCATGGCCCAATCTCGGCAGCTACCATGTCGGCGGGGGCATAGTGGCCTCGCTTCGCGATTTATCCACCTACGCTTCTCTTTTTGCCCAAGGTGGGGTGGTACAAGGGCGTAAGATTATTTCCGATCATGCTTTACGCCGCCTCCGTCAGCCCGTGGTCGAGGCCCTTCTGCCCAGCCACTACTGCTATGGGCTACAAGCGACCTTCGGTCACAAAGGGTTAACCTTGGTGTCTCATGGTGGCAGCCTGCCCGGAGTATCCTCTCATTTTGGCTTTGTACCGGAGAAGCGTATATCGGCGGTGGTGCTAAGCAATGTGAACGGTGTGCCGGCCAAGGCTATCTGGATGGCGGCAGTGCACAGTGCGCTAGGATTGCCCATTGCAGCCGAGGAAGTAAATATGTCGGCCTATGTTGCGCCGCGCGCCCATCTCGAGCGTTTCGTGGGAACATACGCCTCTTTAGAGAGCGGCGATTTGCACATCTATTTTGACCAAGACACCCTAATCTCCGAGCAGAGGGGAGTGGTGGTGCCCCTCCTGGCCAGGGATGACACCCACCTAGTAGGTAGGCTGCACGGGCAGGAGATGGTGCTGCGCTTCTTTTTTAAAGCTGACGATTCCGTATGGGCGGTGCTAGCTGGGTCGAGGATGCAGAGAAAAGTAGGGGAAGGGAAGTTGTGCCCTCTGACTTAGGTCACAGCTTGCTAAATGCAAAAAGCCGCTCCGGCAAATGGCCGGAGCGGCTTTAGTCCCCTGGTGGGAGATTATTCCTTGCGCAGGTACAGGCCAAGATCCTTGTCTTCCTTGTTGATGTGGTTGGTAAGCCACTCCACTACGGTTTTATTTACCGAAAGTGCCGTAAAGCCCCTTGCTTCAGCTATGGGGAGATAAGGCACAACCTATTGGAAAACTCGATGTTTTTCAATAGGTTTAAATCTTTTAATTGTATCATATAGAAATATGTAGCATAATACATATATGAACACTAAATTCAAGTCGAACAACAACGTTGTGTACTCTTGCAAGTACCATGTGGTCTGGTGTCCTAAGTATCGCAGGAAGGTTTTGGTCGATGATGTAGAACGGCGATTAAAGGAGTTGGTTGCAAGTATCTGCGCCGAACGTCAAACAGAAATCATCGAAATGGAAATCATGTCTGACCACGTTCATTTGCT
>JAGXSS010000008.1 GCA_018334055.1 Peptococcaceae bacterium | reverse complement strand
GCGGAGAGCTCCTTTATTGCTTGGTACTTGATTACTTTGGGGCATCCCTCCTCTGTAATTCGTCGATTTTTTTTAGGATATCGTTCTCCGCGCGAAGATAGCGTATTAACTCATCTTTATCATCGGACTTTGGTTTTCGTGCGGGCTGGGGCCGACCAGGGGGCGGACCTTTCTTGGTATCAAATGCGGCTTCCCCCTTAAGCTTGTAAGCATTTATCCATCGCGTGATAACTGCGTCATCGATGCCATATTTTCTACCGATGGTGGTGGCGCCGACTTCACCAGCTAGATACTCCCCTACGACTTGAATCTTGAAATCTTTTGCAAACACACGCTGCTTAGTCTTTTTTGCTTGTCCCATGATTCGCACCTCCCTCGTAGATGTTTTCGCCGTCTACTGCGCTGTTACCTCTATGTCTCCTTTTCGGGGCTCAGACCCATTGCACCGCCGCTACGACACCAAAGTCACTTCCCCACACCTTCCGGCATCAACACCACTCCCCCCCGTCGTCACCCGCGACCAAACCCCACCCCACATCGTAGCGACGCAGTACCACTGCGTCGACCCCCCTCGTCGTAGTCCCTTTAACACCCCTCCGAAACTTTTTTTCTTCGCACTCGTATATCATTAGAGATAAAAAAATGAGGTGGCCAAATGAAGACGCCGACAAAGATTCTCCTGTTCGTAATGGCAACGGTGGCAGTGCTCTTTTCCTCCGCCCGCTTTTACACCGACTACCTATGGCTATTGTCCCTAGGCTACCAACATATCTTTCTTCGCACCATGCTCGCCCAGGCCAGCGTCTTTGCTTTGGCCTTTGTTCTAGCCTTGGCATTTTTCTGGCCCAATCTCGAGGCGCTGCGCGGCAGCTTTGCCGGCCGCACCGCAAAAAATAGCAGCGACAACATTCGCTACTACCCCACCGAGCAACCTTGGCGCGAGACCATCGAAACCTTTTTGCGCGGCAAAGGCGTCACCTGGGGCCTGCGCGGCCTCGCCGCCGCCCTTTCTGTCCTCGTCGCTCTACCCGCCAGCTCCGCCGGCTTTGCGGCCTTGCAGTTCTGGCACGCCCAACCGGCGGGGGTGGTCGACCCCATCTACCAACAGGATATTTCGTTCTTTCTCTTTCGCCTTCCCTTTATTGGGGGGCTGGTCGCCGCCGCCTTGGGGGTCGCATTCATGTTTTCGCTAATCATCCTCGCCATCTACCTTCTCACCAACACCATCAATCTCTCCCGCGGCGGCAACCCGCGCGCTATACGGCATCTGTCGGTGCTCGTCGCTTTACTCCTCGTTCTTCAGGCCATCTCTTACCGCCTCGACTCCTACCGTCTGGCGTACTCACCCCGTGGCGTCGCCTTTGGCGCGAGCTACACCGACCTTTTTGCCACACGCCCCATCCTCTACATCCTCATGGTCCTCGCCTTACTCGGCGCAGCAATTGCCCTAGCCAACCTCAAATTACTGCGCATCAAGCTCCTTACCACCGTGCCCACCCTCATGGTCGGCATCTCTCTCCTTGTCGGCACCATCTACCCCGCCATCATCCAGCAATATGTCGTCGAACCCAACGAACTCGCGCGCGAGACACCCTTTATCCGCCACAATATTGAGTTTACCCGCCGCGCCTTTGGCCTAGACAACCTCACCATCAAGGACCTGCCCGCCCCGATACCTTTTGCGCCCAGCCACCTAGACGAGCATGCCTACACCCTCGCCAACACCCGCCTCCTCGACTGGACGCCCTTGCTTCAGTCCTACCGCCAGCTCCAAGGCATCCGCACCTACTACCGCTTTCACGATGTCGACATCGACCGCTACCAGCTCGACGGGCAGCTCGAGCAAGTCATGCTGGCCGCGCGCGAGCTCTCTATAGCCGACCTCAACCCCGCCGCCCGCACTTGGATAAACATGCACCTGCGCTACACCCATGGCTTCGGCGCCGTCGTCTCTCCGGTGAACCGCATCGGCCCCCGCGGCGAGCCCCTGTTCTATGTGCAAGACATTCCTCCCCGCTCGGTGCGGCCGGAGCTGGCCATCACCCGCCCCGAAATCTACTTTGGCGAGTTCCCGGGGGGTTACGTAATTATTAACGCCAAGACCGATGAATTTAGTTTTCCTATGGGCGAAGAAAACGCCACCACCCGTTACGCCGGCCAAGACGGCATCGTGCTCACACCCTTTAACAAGCTCATGTTCAGCCTGCGCTACGGCACCACCATGCTCCTTTTGTCAGACGATGTGCAAAGCGACAGCCGCATCCTTTTTCATCGCAACATAATGGACCGCGTGCGGATGATTGCGCCGTTTTTAACTTACGACCCCGACCCCTACCTAGTCATCAATGAGGGGCGCCTGTTTTGGATGCTCGATGCCTACACCACCTCGACCCACTACCCCTACTCCACCCCCCTAGCCCCGGGCAGCATCAACTACATCCGCAATTCCATTAAAGTCGTAGTCGACGCCTATCATGGCACGGTGGATTTTTATCAGGCCGACCAAGAGGACCCCATCGCCAATACCCTGCGCGCCGCCTTTCCCGGGTTCTTAAAACCGCTCTCCGCAATGCCCGCCGGACTGCGCAGGCATATTCGCTACCCAGAACAACTCCTCAACATCCAGGCTCAGGTGCTCGCCACCTACCACATGACCAGCCCCTCCACCTTTTACAACAAAGAAGACATCTGGCGCATCGCCCGCGAGCAGCAAGGTGGGCAAGAGCGCGCCATGCAGCCCTACTATGTCATCATGAACCTGCCGGGCACCGCTGAGGACCGCAATGAATTCGCTTTGGTGCTGCCTCTCACTCCGGCAGGCACCGCCGAAAACCCCAAGCACAATATGATCGCCTACCTAGCCGGGCGGAGCGATGGCGAGGATTATGGCGAACTTATTCTCTACCGCTTCCCTAAAGATGTCTTGGTGCAGGGCCCCATGCAGATAGAAGCGCGCATCAATCAGGATGCCGACATCTCCCCGCTCCTCACGCTTTGGGGGCAGGGTGGCTCCGTCGTCTTCCGCGGCAACTTATTGGTCATCCCCCTGGGCGATACCCTCATCTATGTTCAGCCCCTCTACATCCAGGCCGCCGGCAACAGCCTGCCCGAACTAAAGCGGGTCATTGTCGCCACTGCAGACGACATTGCCATGGCGCCCACCTTCACCGCCGCCTTGGCCGAACTAGCGGGCAGTCTACCCCCCACTACACCGCCACCAACCACTCCCCCGCCCGCCCACGGCGGCACCTTGCCACTACAACAGCTAGCGCAGGCCATTGAGCAGGCGTTCAATCAAGCGCAAGAAGCCGCCCGCACCGGCAACTGGGCCGGCTACGGACAGCATCTGCAAGAATTGGAACGATTAATTGGGGAACTTAACCGCCTGCGGCCCTGATGCGCTGTGCACGCATCGCATCTCCCCATCGCATCTGACCTATAGAAACATCGCCATATAGAGTGGATAGCTGTCAATAGCATCCGTGCCGCCGACATTTTTGGAAGAGAGTTTGATGCCTTGTTTTACACCATAATTCTCGATCACGGCGGTCATTGATTTCGACTTCGTGTTTTCTGCGGATTTCACTTCAACGGCTGTCACCAGCTTGCTGTGGCGGATAAAAAAATCAACCTCTATCTGGGAATTATACTCAAAGTAAAAGAGTTTTTTCCCAGACTTGCTAAAGATGTCGGCAATGACGTTCTCGTAGATTGCGCCCTTGTAAATGCCTAGGTTGCCGTCGATGATGTCCTCCTGAGAGCCCTCTTCGAGCATGGCCATTAGAAGCCCGGTGTCGCGCATATAGACCTTGAAACAGTCGCTTCGGGCATTGCCTTCCAAAGGCAGCTCTGGCAAAGAGAGATTATAGCAAAAATTGATAATGCCTGCGTCGTAAAGCCACATCAGGCTACCACCGAACTTTCTTGCCGTACCATGACTTTCAACGAGACTGTACCTAAATTTTTTGTAGTCCTTGGATAGGTGCTTGGGGATGGACAGAAAGCATGCTCTTGCCTTCGTTTTTTCGGCGCCCTCTGCATATTTCGCAATATCATCGATGTAGTCGTTAATGATAGCCTTTTGCAACCTAAGCACATTGGCAAAATTATGTGTTCCGACAAACTCATCAACGACCCGTGGCATCCCACCAACCACGATATACTCTTTGAATAGTTCCATCATCTTTTCGTGCATCGCCGACGGGACTTTTTCCCGCTTGTTGAAATACTCCTTAATGTCGGCGACAGATCTTTCAGTGACGCCATTTGCCCAAAGGAATTCTTCAAAGTCGAGCGAGTACATCTCCAAGTGCTCAACATATCCAACCGGGTAGGACGGAACATCCTTGTAGTTTATCCCCAGCAGTGAACCGGAGGCAATGATATCAAAGCGCTTGTCAATGGCAAAGAATTTCAGTGCCGTCCTTGCACGTGGACAGTTCTGAATCTCGTCAAGAAAAAGCAGTGTTTCGCCCTGTACGAGCTCGGCACCTGGGACACGCAGAGATATTTGCTTAATCAGTGTTGCAACATCCAAGTCTCCATCAAAGATCGCTCTATATGTAGGGTTCTCGTCAAAGTTAATATAGGTATAGTACGCATAGTTTTCACGGGCGAATTTGTCTATGCTGAACGTCTTACCCACCTGCCGCGCACCTTTGACCACAAGGCACATTTTGCCTTCGCGATTTTTCCATTTGAGCAATTCGTCTGCTATCTTCCTTCTGAGCATGTCAAATTTCACCTCCGCTATGATTACTTCCATTATGCTCGCTTGTACACCCCAAGTCAACCGCAATGCATATTTTCATAGCGAATAACTATATATAACCGCATCTTTCCCCATTGAATACCGTGGCACTGATGCAGCATCCGTCGCCACTATCACTTGCGAAACGGAATACCCCTTGCCAGCAAGTACTCCAGGCTCACCAGATGAACCGGATAGCTATCTGGAAAGCATTTTTGATGGGGTATGATTGGGGAACTTAACCGCCTGCGGCCCTGATGCTCGCGCTCCTTGGCCAGGTAACGCGAAACATGCTCCCCCGGCCCGGCTCACTTTCCACCTCCACCCGTCCACCCATGCCGAGAACAAGTTCTTGTACAATGGCTAGGCCAATGCCCGACCCGCCGGTACCCCGCGCGCGCGACGGGTCTGCCCGGTAAAACCGCTCAAATATATGGGGCAGATGTTCCGCCTCCATTCCTACACCGTTGTCTCGCACCAAGAAGCCGTTTTCCTCCCCACCGGCAAAGGTCAGGAGTTCCACCCTGCCGCCCTCGGCCGTGTACTTGTGGGCATTGCTCAAAAGATTGCGCACCACCTTGAGTAGCATGGCCTCGTCCGCCGCCACCACCACGGGCACCTCCCCCGGGGCGAAAGCGAGCTCAATACCCTTTTGCGCAAAGAGTGGTCTTGCCAACTCCGTTTCTCGCGCCAAAAAACCATTTAGCTCGACGGCCTGTAGTTCCACTTTCTGGCCCGCCGGTTCTGCCCCGCTTAGCTCCTGCAGGTCATTGACCAATCTGCCCAAGCGATCAGACTCTTCTAGCACTGCGGCGAGGTTTCGCCCATCCATGGGCAACACCCCGTCCCTAAAAGCCTCGAGATAACTTTGTATGGTGGCCAGCGGCGTCCTCAGCTCATGAGAGATGTCGCTGGTCAGCTTTTTGCGCAGCCTGTCCTGTTCAGACAAGCGCCCGGCCAGGCGGTCCATGGTTAACCCTAGCAAAGCTAGCTCGTCGTCACCCTCTACCGCCATGCGGGTCTCTGTATCGCCCTGCCCGAGTTTCTCAGCCGCTTTAGTCAGCCTCGCCAAGCGGACGGTCATGCGCCGCGCCAAGGCACTCCCCGCCAAGACAGCCACCACCACAGTCACTAGGCCCGTGCCGGTCGCCGTCAACAAGACCCCCCGGCGAAAGACCAAAGCCTCCGGGCTCCACAAACCCCGCTGTCCCAGACGCGTAATTTCCACTGTGCCCACCCTTTTTCCGGCGACCTCTAGGGCATAAGTCTGCACCAGGCCTCGTTGCTCCTGCGCGAGTTGCCAGCGCCGACCATGCCTGCCCATCATCATGCGGGGCAACGAGTCTATGACCAGCACGCCGCTTTGGTCAAAGAGGCGAATCTGTGTGCCCGAGGTCATGCCCATCTGCATCACTTGGTGACGCACATCGGACCAGGCATCTTCTTCACTGTAGAGTTCCACGAGAGCCTCTAGAATTTTTTGGTTCTGTTCTACTTCCACACTACTCAAGTAGCGGCGAAAATTCCACTCCCAAGCCACATTGGCCATTAGCCCAGCCAACATAATTCCACCCACCGCCACCGCGACAATCGTAAGCGTAATTTTTTGGGCAATGCTACTTTTCATTTGTTTTTCTCCCCAAACTTATAACCCACACCATAGACAGTCTGGATAAATAGCGGTTGTTCTGTCCTGTCTTCAAGTTTCTGGCGCAGATTCTTAATATGGCTGTCCACCGTTCGATCAAACCCGGTCGCAAGCTCGCCCTGGGCCACCTCGAGGAGCTCGCCGCGGCTAAACACCCGCCCGGGTGACCGCGCCATCACCAGTAGTAGCCTATACTCGGTGGCGGTAAGGGACAAAGCCCTCTCATCCAAAGTAACCTCGTGGCGGAGGACATCAATCACCAGTCGCCCCTTGGCAAAGTGTAGTACCTCGCCCGGCGTGCTGCCAGGGTGTGGTTGGTAGCGGCGGAGAACCGCCTCTACACGGGCCACCAACTCCCGCGGACTAAAAGGCTTGACTAGGTAGTCATCTGCCCCTAGACCCAGTCCTAAAATCCTCTCTTCCTCACTGCCCTTGGCGGTGAGCATGATAATGGGGAGCATGATGCCTTGCTGGCGCAAGCGTTTGACGACCTCCTCCCCGGAGAGCAATGGCAACATCAGGTCAAGCACCAAGAGCGCAAAGCCGCCCCATGCCGCTAGGCGCAGAGCCTCCTGGCCATCATGGGCCACCGTCACCGCGTAGCCCCCCCTCTCCAAGTAAGCCGCCACTACTCGGGTAATTTTCTCCTCATCGTCCACCACCAAAATCTTCGCCACGCCAACCACCCGCCTGCTCAAGTTCTGCCTTCATTATATACTAAGTATATCAAGGCATAAAAAAGAAAAGCCGGGGCTTGTGCCCCGGCTTGGTCTAACGCCCCTGTCCTTGACGGCATCTGCCGCCGCCTTGGCCATTGCCCATCATGAAGCCCCGCCCCATGGTGAAGTCCCCTGCGGCAAAACGCTCCTCTTGGCTCTCCCAGCGCTCCGCCATGCGCTCACGCATAGCCACGGCATCATCCGCCGTAATTAGCCCGGCCTCAACCTGCTTGTCTAAAATCTGCAGTCTCAGCTCGTGCATCTGCCCATACATCGCCCTAAGCTCCTGTTGTTTGTCGGTCAGCGCCAATGCGCTGGGCACAGCCAATGCCAACACCACCACCGCTGCCAATGCGACGAAAATCCATTTTTTCATTGTCGATTCCTCCTCCATCTTTGGTACGCCCTCATTGTACCGCCCGAATGTGCAGTTATGATGGAGACAAGATGGAGAAGTGGTGGAGATTCGCGCTTTGATTGATTCCATGGCGTGAAAGGGGCATAATATGATTAGAATATTACTACAAGAAGTTGAGCCCATGCAGATTAAACCATCAGCAAGCATCAGACAAAATTACAACCAAATTGCGACCTTGTGCAAGTCCTCCGGCGAGCCTGTATACCTTACAAAAAACGGCGAAGGCGATCTTGTAGTTATGGACATAGCTACCTTTGTCCGTCGTGAGAAAATGCTAAAACTGCGCGAAGAATTGCTGTCCGTCGAAGAAGATCGTCTGGCCGGACGCGTCGGCGTGACACCCGATGAACTGGACAGCTATCTGGAAAGCATTATTGATGGGGTAGAACATGGAAAAAAGTCCTCAATATAAGGTCATTGTTTCCGACCGCTCCCGTCAGATGCTGGCAAACCATATCCGATTCATGGCGCAAAAAAACCCTTCCGCGATTATATAGTTCACACCTCAAGTAGAAAGGCGCGCAGATTTTTATGCCTGATACCGTTGCGGCTCATATCAAATTCGTCAAGGGAGACTACATATTTGGGAAAATTGTCCCGTATGGAGTCGTACGCTCCAAATTCACGCTCAATCGTTTCCGGGGAAGCAAGCAAGTAGCTCACCTGAACGTATAGCTTTTGCCCCTGCTTTTCGCAAACAAAATCAATTTCTTTGGCTGCAAATTTACCGACCGTTACCCTATAGCCGCGCCGCAAAAGTTCCATAAAGACGATATTCTCGAGAACAAGATTGACATCTCGCATGTTGCCACCAAAAATAGCCTCGCGTATACCGTGATCAGCCATATAGTATTTCTCGTTGACGGTAAGAAGTTTTTTGCCGCGCAAGTCCTGTCTGCGGACGCGATAGAAAAGAAACGCATCCTCACAAGCCTTGGTATAATTCAAAACTGTCTCCGGCGAAACAATGCGGCCTTCGCTCTTGAAGTACTTTGAAACTGCCGTTGCCGAAAAGGTTGTGCCGACATGCGAAATTACATAACCAATGATGCGCTCCAATAAGTCAACATCGCGGATATTGTTCCGCTTAACAATATCCTTGAGTACAACCGAATTATATACATCCTGCAAATACTGTCGGCTCGGTTCCTCCTCATACCGAAGCTGCCCGAGATACGGCATGCCTCCGCAGGTCAGATACTTAAGGAACACCTCCTGCCTCTCCACCTTTGGGAATATAGCGCTGTAAAGCTCCAGGAACTCGGCAAAGGAGAAGGGGTAAACGACAAACTCAACATACCTGCCGGCGAGGTACGTTGCCAGCTCGCCGGAAAGTAATTTCGCGTTAGAGCCGGTTATGTAAATATCACAGCCAAACTCTACGCGAATTGAGTTCACGCATCTCTCCCAATCTTTAACCTCCTGAATCTCGTCAAAAAACAGGTAGGCCTTTCCGTCAATGTTTGCCACCCTCTTAACTACTTCATCATGCAGTGCCTGCGCGGAACAAAGCCGCGCATTATTCATGTCCTCAAAGTTAAGAGAGATAAAGTGTTCGGAAGGAATACCCTGTTCGGCAAGCTCACCTTTAATCAGTTCCAACATGACAGATTTTCCACTGCGTCGCATACCTGTCAACACCTTAATAAGCTCTTTACCGATAAACGGGCGGATTCGACTCATGTACATTTCCCTCTTGATCACAAAAGTCATCCCCCTTACGCTTGTTTCCCACACTATAGCAAAGCTACGTCAAATAGGCAATGGAACAAGTATCGCATACGCAGTCGCTCTACCGGAGCCTATCTTTTTAATGTATCCCTCCTTCAGTAAGTCAGCCAGAGCCTTTTCAATCGTGGTCACACTGATGTCTGGGCACAAACTGGCAATATCTGACTTGGGCCAGCTTCCCTAGCCGTTTATCAAACACGGCTCTGACCCTATCGGATTTATTTAGCTTGTGCACAGCAACCGGCTCTACCCGATCAGCAAACTCCTTGTAAGCTCTCACCAGTACAGGGTTAAGAGCCTGCTCAGCCGTCCGTTACCGTCGTTAAACGGGTGAATACACAAAAAGTCCAGCACAAACTTAGCGATCAACAGCAACGGGTCAGTTCTGCCCTCATTGACGGCATCGTGATACGCAGCACAAAGCCTTTCTACTGCTCCCGGCGTCGCAAAAGCCGAGAGCGCTTTGAACCGGACACGCCGCTCCCCCTGTTCATCTACTTCTTCAATCACATTGTCCTGATTTTTGTATTTTCCCGCAGCAACCGACGGGTGAAAGCCGTACAAATCTCGGTGTAACTGGAGAATGACGCCTGAACTTAAAATTATATGCTCGTAATTTTCGTGAATCGTGCCGAGAACTTCTCTATAGCCGGCAATCTCCGCTTCATCCCTGTTAAGAGGTTCGGCATTGTGTGCCACCAATTGCTCGAGTCTTGCCTCTGGGTAAATATCCCTTCAATGCGGTTAGATGCCCCTGTGCTCTGTATTTTAGCCACGTTAAGCAGTGCTTCCAAAATGTCCATTTTTGCGGTCAGAAATAGCGTTTGTTTTCCCTTGTACTCGTGAATCTTTGCCACCAAGTTCATGATTTCTGGTGTCATCAGGTCTGCATCTAGTATCCTGTAGTTAAAGTCTTTCAATCAGCTCACCTGCCCAAACCCGCTTTATATGCATCATTCTACGTCTATTATGTGCATATAGCAATGCGAATATGCAGAGCGCATACTGCGGTTTCACAGAGCCGCTATCACGGTACAAGTCCCCCGGCGAGCCTGTGTACCTTTATCTGGTTGATGGATTCCATGTCACGCCGCTACCTAGGAAAATGCCGCGGGCCCGCAGTTTTTGCGAATCAGCCACGAGCAGCGGCGGGTCCCCCAATCTTCTACCCTCGTACTTCACCATAAAGTCAACGCCGGTAACCTTCTTGGCCGCCTCTATCACTTATCTAGAACATCCCCTATCATCAGCTCTCCATATAAAACAGCCTCGGGGTGACCGGTTACTAGGCTGTCGTACGTCAACACCTCATAACCCTTCTCCCCCAAAGCCTTCACCACATGGCTGCCGATATAACCTGCACCGCCCGTGACAAATACTACTGTTTCCCCGCTTCTTGCCGCTATTCGACCATCGCTCCCATTCTGTCTCGGACACCCTCAAGCAGGGCGTCGAACAGCACAACGTACCGCTCACGAATATGAGCGAGAATCTTAAGAGCAGTTTCGCTATCGTAGGTATGGGAGGTAAGGTTTCTATCCTGCAGCATTTGCAGCCATCCCTCCCCATCACTAACGAGGCCCTCTTTGAACGACTCCTGAATCGCCCGCCGCGGGCTGACTCCCTCTGTGTTTCCGTTATACTCTAGATAAGCCTTCATAAGTTTCCATGATAGTTCGTACGTAAACTCAAAGCGCTGTATAGTCGCATCAACCACCACATCATCGGCCATATAATCTCGTTGTAAACTCTCGTGAAGTTTGGCCAGCGCCCTAGCCAAAACCTCTATCCTGTCACTAACCTTGTCGGCGCTCATCATAACCTCTCCCTTGCGATTAGTAGAGAACAGCACCCTGCCCTCGGCATCAATTCTTCGTCTTAAGCTAGCGTTACAAATCTCGTGATAGTCTATTACATCAAAAGTGTATACAACGTTCAGCTGATCAAGCTCATCTCGGATACGATATATCCTGTTGCGGTCGGCGCGAAACTTAAGTGCGATATCGATGTCAGACCCCTCATAGTAGCGTCCGGTGGCCCTTGAACCGTATAAAATTGCTTCCTCCACCACATCAGAGTGCGTCGTCAAGACTCCAATAACCCTGTAGAATACCTTCCTCGGCAAACCATACCTTCCAGTATCAGGCATAAGTCTTTCACCGTTGCCAAAAAATTGTACAAGTCTGCACAAAGTCTTACTTGCTTCCTGTTTCAAATGAAGCAACCGAATCGACTTATCGACTTTTACAATGCTGCTTTTCTTGACAAAACGGTTTCCCTCCTTAAATCCGCATTTTCTCTCTCCGGCCCTACTGCTACTCACTTTCGGTAAAATACCCGGCCATACTCATCGTGAACAATATCAAACATGTACGGCAACGGCCTATTTTCCATATGCCACCTCCCCTGAAAACGATTTGCTATAATTATACACCAAACAATAATCCTCACAAAGCGCGACCTGCTTCTGCAAAAAACAGGTGCAGTCTCCGTCGCCACTGCTCTTATCTGCCAGCAAGTACTCTAGGCTCAGACCCATCACACCGTCGTCCTTGGTAGATAACTGCTTTCCCCACCGCAAGAGTTGAGCCCATGCAGAAAATCATTAATGATGAGGTAAAATATGCCGGTTGGTAGTGGTTCTCCCCCTACCTTTCTTTAGACAAGCGGCGCAAAATGAGGGGAGCAACGAAGAGGGCCAAAATTATCTCCGGCCCGATGTAGGTAATATTGTAAATGAATGAGTAAAGCGCTGCGCTAGTGCCCGCGGGGGCATACTGCCCAAAGAAGACTACCCCCGATAAAAAATGCATGACAAAGCGCGCCAGACCGCCCGCCACTACCCCCACCATCACCTTGTTTCCAAAGAAGCCCGCCAGGCCCACCGCCCCGAAGGCCAGGGGGTAGTCGAGCAAAAGCTGCACCGGGTGCACGATGAAGGGGTCTACCAGTAGCTTCAGCCCCGAAAAAAGCAGCCCGGCCACCATCCCCGGCACCCCTCCCCAACGGAGCGCGGCGACAAACAGGGGTATCATCTGCAGCGACACCGACCCCCCTTGGGGCATCTCCACCACCCTAAAAAAACTAAGGACATAGGCAAAGGCCACCAGCATCGCAATCTCGACAATCATCAGGGTTTTTTTATCTCTCATAGCTCCTCCTTCTTGGCAAACAAAAGACGAGCACCGCGGAAGGCGTGCTCGTCCTAAAGCTCAACCGGCACTTCCCTACGCTGGCATTACCCAGATCAGGTTAAAGGGTCAAAGAATTTAACGGTTCTTTATCTCAGCCGACCTTTCCGGCTCCCCTGCTCGCTATGTAATTGCCTCTTGTACTAATACTAACCCAAAATAAAGAGTGACGCAACCCGCATAATGCATTGACTGGTGCCATGTCACGCCGCTACCTGGGAAAATGCCGCGACCCACACGGAATACTGTAGCGCCGGCACAAAAACCGGCGACCCCGGCGGTCCTTGGGTTACGGACCTCGGCGTTCCTTGGGTTACGACCGGGGGAGGGTCGGCGTGCCATGTCACGCCGCTACCTGGGATGGGTGCCGCGAGCCGCGCGGATTACTGTAGCGCCGGCACAAAAACCGGCGACCCCGGCGGTCCTTGGGTTACGGACCCGGCGTTCCTTGGGTTACGACCGGGGAGGGTCGGCGTGCCATGTCACGCCGCTACCTAGGAAAATGCCGCGACCCACACGGGAGGTTGTAGCGCCGGCACAAAAACCGGCGACCTCGGCGGTCCTTGGGTTACGACCGGGGAGGGTCGGCGTGCCATGTCACGCCGCTACCTAGGAAAATGCCGCGACCCACACGGAAGGTTGTAGCGCCGGCACACGGGCCGGCGACCCCGGCGGTCCTTGGGTTACGGACCCGGCGTTCCTTGGGTTACGACTGGGGAGGGTCGGCGTGCCATGTCACGCCGCTACCTAGGAAAATGCCGCGACCCGCGCGGAAGGTTGTAGCGCCGGCACACGGGCCGGCGACCTCGGCGGTCCTTGGGTTACGGACCCGGCGGTCCTTGGGTTACGACCGGGGAGGGTCGGCGTGCCGTGTCACGCCGCTACCTAGGAAAATGCCGCGACCCACACGGGATACTGTAGCGCCGGCACACGGGCCGGCGACCCCGGCGGTCCTTGGGTTACGGACCCGGCGGAGGGTGTCCCTCCTACTCTTCAAAGTGGTCCAAATTGGCACCCACTCACCCCCTAAAGCGGTTACCATTTGCCGGTAGCTCTTTTCTGTTCCCAGCGCCAAGCCGATTCGACAATCCGCTCAAGGTCATCAGACACAGGCGCCCACCCCAATCTTCCGCGTATTTTTTGCGAATCAGCCACGAGCAGCGGCGGGTCACCCAATCTTCTACCCTCGTACTTCACCGTAAAGTCAACGCCGGTAACGTTCTTAGCCGCCTCTATCACTTCCAAAACGGAATACCCCTTGCCGTAGCCGCAGTTAAAAATCTCGCTCTGCCCACCTGCCAGCAAGTACTCCAAGCTCAGCACATGGGCCTCCGCTAGGTCTTCCACATGGATGTAGTCCCTAATGCAGGTGCCGTCAGGAGTAGGATAATCAGTCCCGAAAACACTTAAGGAAGGCCGCCGGCCTGCCGCCGCCCGGGTAGCGAGGGTAACTAGGTGGGTAGCGTCCTCCTTGCCCTCGCCGATTTTCCCATCCCGGGCCGCCCCGGCCACATTAAAATAGCGCAAAGATACATAGTCCATCCCTTTGGCGGCCGACACATCCTTTAGCACCTGTTCCACCACTGCCTTACTATGACCGTAAGGGTTGATGGGCGACAAGGGCGCATCTTCCAATACGGGCACATGTTCAGGTATACCATAAACAGCAGCAGTAGAAGAAAAAATCAATTTATTAACGCCACATCTCGCCATGGCAGACAAAAGGCTCAGCGACCCCTGCACATTATTAACATAATACTTTAAGGGCTGCGCTACCGACTCGGGAACGACAATGTGGGCCGCAAAGTGCATGACCGCGGCGGGCTGAAAATCGCTGATGGCCTCCTGCAATTTTCTGGTATCCAGAACATCCCCTATCACCAGCTCTCCATATAAAACAGCCTCGGGGTGACCGGTTACCAGGCTGTCGTACGTCAACACCTCATAACCCTTCTCCCCCAAGGCCTTCACCACATGGCTGCCGATGTAACCCGCACCGCCGGTGACAAACACTTTAGCCATACTACCTACCTCCGCTCTAATTCAAACAAAGTGAGCCAAACCGAACAAAAATGAATCATGGCTTAGTTGAATTCTACCATAATTATGCAACATTTGCACGCTCGAATTGACAATCACGCCCTCTTGGCGATTTCGCCTAGCGAGGTGTTTGTACTTCTTTTGCGCCCACTGTTGTAGTGCCAAGTTGATGTGACTCCGCACATCGGCCATCTCGGCCTTGTAAAAGCGTCCGTAATAGTTGACCCAGCCACGGATTACCGCTATGTCTGGCAGATTACCTGTTCGAACCCCAGTTATACCTGACAATCGCAGCGATGAAATGTTCAAAGTCGGCTAGTCGCTCAGTGGCTATCCTATAAACCTCAGCTCGTGAGACATCATCATACTGGTGGACGACTCTATTGCGGAATCGGACCATATTAAGGAGCGTCGGAAGCTGGTCTGCCGACAATATGCCAGCTTTGGCCAGCAACTCAATGGCCTCCCTATAAGTTTTCGGCGTCCCTAGATGCTTTCGCGCCACGACGTGTTGCGCTATATCTAAAATCGCCTCTATGGAAATTTGCAACATACGCGTGGTAGCATGAAACTGGATGACGCTATTCACGAACTCCTCAAGGCTTAGTTGCTCGACCTTCTTAAGCTCCGCAAGGTTAGTCTGTATGGACTGCAACTTATCCCGTAGGCGATTGTTGTCTACCATTTAGATACACCTCCCGCAAAGCCTTATCATAATCCGAGTTAAAGGCGTCGAGGTCAATCTTGAAATCTGCGTAGTGTTTGCACACATACTCGTGAAAGTCTTCAAGATAAAGCTCCTTCTTGCAGAGCAATCGCCCGGTGGCAAGCACCTCGAACTGCAGGGTGATTGGCACTGTATTTAGGATTACAACATTTATATCCTCTTCAGACGCTATCTCAGCCAGATTGCCATACAAGTCTCCGACCAGATCCAAATCTATCTCCGTGCCGGGGACAAGCAATATAGCAACATCTACGTCGCTGAGGCAATTCTGAAACTCAGTGCCGTAAGAACCAAATAGGAATGCTGCAGCGACATTGGGGTGATTGCCCAGATAAGAACGTATGTCATCAAGCTGATTCTCAATGTCAATTTTATAAAGCTCCCTACTTAGGCGAACCATGCCGCACTCACCTCCAGACTATTTGCCCTCTGGTGTTTTTCCCGTAGAAGTTTTTATTTTATTATACCACGCGTTTTTGCATACGTCGCCACTGCAAGAACGCCGACTCTGCCGCAACAAATCCCCCCACCACCGCTTCTCGTCGGTCCATTTCGTTCTCTTTGTGGGGATGATTGTTTAGTGTATAATTATAGCAAATCGTTTTAATGTGAGGTGGCATATATGGATAAGGAAACACGATGGCGCCAACGGTTCGAAAACTTAGACAGGGCCTTTTTACGCTTAGCTTCTGCCATTTCCGATTTTAAGAACCTCAGTGTACTCGAAAAAGAAGGCATGGTGCAACGGTTTGAATATACCTTTGAGTTGACCTGGAAGACGCTGAAAGACTATTTGGAAGCGAAGGAAGTTGATGCAACATTTCCTAGGGATGTAATTAAGAAGGCTTTTCAATATGGGGTTATTCAAGACGGAGAAGTTTGGATGGACATGCTAGAAAAGCGCAACCTCCTCGCTCATACCTACAACGAGGAGCGGTTCAATTTTGCTGTGAATAAGATAAAGGACGAATATTATGCTGCAATAGCACAAGTGCATGGGTTTTTAGAGGCAAAACGATGATTCTCGGCCTGTCATCCGCATGCCAAAATAGTATTATTGCTACTTTAACGCAGCATACACAAGTAGAGAAGGCAGCCGTTTTTGGAAGCCGCAGCATGGGCACCTACAAAAACGGTTCTGACGTAGACATTGCCATTTATGGCGAGCACATCACACCAGAAATAGTGAACAGGATAAGTGTAGAGTTGAACGAAATAAGGCCGTTGCCGTACATGTTTGATATTGTTCACTACGATTCCCTGGAAAACCCTAGTCTAAGAGGCCATATCGATCAGTATGGCCTGGTGTTTTACGAAATGCATATTTCCAAGCATCAAGCATGACGCTTGTTTCTAGGCTCCGCCACCATCGTTCCACCATCGTTCCAAAGTGAGCTCAGAACTAAGCCCCAGCCTATCTTTTTAATGTATCCCTCTTTCTCACTACTGTGCCTTCGTGGCACAACGTCCCCCACCGCTTCTCCCTTCTCAGCGTAGTAGCCAGAGGGGAATGTAGGCGATACCGTCTGAACTTTCTAGCTTCTCTTTGGTCACTACTACTAGGTGCTTCGGGGAATAACGAGATGAGAAGGCCTTGAGACCTTTGAGGTCGCTAGCCGCGATCTGATTACGGTACTTGACCTCTAAAGCCAGAATAGTCGTCTTCTTGTCGACAACTGCATCCACTTCCTTTTGATCCTCTCGCCAGTAATACACACCATACATATTGCGCTCGGCATATGCACGAGCCATCTGCACCACCATACCCTCAGCCAATAACCCTATCTCAGTGGGCGTAAGTTGGTCGAGTTTTAGTAGGGCGTTACGTAGACCATTATCGACTACTGATAGTTTCTTGTTCTTGCGTATGATTTTGCTCATGTTAGTGGAGAACGACTCCTGTACTGTTACAAGAAAAGCCTGAGAAAGATAGCTAAGATAGCTGCTTACCGTTAAGGCATCTACACCGAGGTTTGCTGCCAAGGTAGCGTAGGCTTGCCCTTGTGAAGTGTTTTCGGCAATTAGATAAAGTAGCCTCTCTAGGACTTCCGGGTTCTTTACATTAAACACACTCACTATGTCGCGATATAGACCTCTAGACACAATGTCCTCCGCTAGCCGCTTCTGCCACGCTAATAGGTTATCGGTCTCAAAGTACTCGGGGTATCCGCCTACTAGGAGATACTCCTGAAGTAGTTTATTGACCTGCGGCGCTATGGCATTGAGCTGTAACGCCGATTCCTGCAGACAGGCGACATACTCGTGAGGGTCGTCAAAACAGCTGCCTTGTGGCAGATTAAACAAGGCCCCTTTAGATCTGTACGCATGATGAAAGCTAATGAACTCTGCAAAGGAGAGCGGCAGCACCTTAATCTCCTCGATCCGTCCAAGAAGTGACTCGTGTGCTCCCTGGAACAGGTGTGCCGAAGATGACCCGCTAATGACAAACTTGGCCTTGACGCGCCGGTCGTGGAAGGCCTTGAGGTACTGTGACCAATTGGCCACGGTGTGGATCTCATCGATAAATACATAGATCGGCTCTGTCAAGTTGTAGAGATCCTCATATAAAAACCCGGAGGTATACGCGTCAAGCAACGCATCAATGGTGGTGTTAGTCATGAACAACATCGGGTCGTCGCAGCTGAAAAAGATCACGCGCTTGGGATCGGTGCCGCCATGCAGCAAATGCTGCATGACTTGAATGATTAGAGTAGACTTGCCAACACGGCGTGGTCCAACTATGGCAGTAATCCTACGATCATTTAGTTTGCTCACTATGTCGTTGAACTCAGAACGTACAGTTCTAGGTAGAAAGGCAGCATCAATGTGCCCGGTTATCCACCACCGATTAATGCGCGCTAGCTTCTGCAATAGCTCCACTGCAATCACCTCCTACCTCAAGAATAGCGATTATGTTGGCTACAGTCAATATAATGCACCGTTTATGTTGGCTATATGCGCGCACTTACCAACAGCTTAAGGTGGTTTGAAGCCTCCACCTGTATGGCGGCTCCGAGGGGCCTACCCTCATCTCCTGTGTAGCACGGCTTAGTTCATGTAGCAGTCTCTTGCTACACTACTGCGCCTTCGTGGCACAACGTCCCCACTGCTTCCCACTGCTTCCGGCCGGGGAGGGTCGGCGTGCCGTGTCACGCCGCTACCTATGGAACTGCCGCGCCGGTAACCGGTGTCGCTCGGCGTCCGGCGTTTATCGCGTACCCAGTCGCTCTGCCGGAGCCTATCTTTTTAATGTATCCCTCTTTCAGTAAGTCAGCCAGAGCCTTTTCAATCGTGGTCACGCTGATGTCCGGGCACATGCTGGCAATATCTGACTTCGCCAACTTCCCTAGCCGCTTATCAAACACGGCCTTGACCCTATCGGATTTATTTAGCTTGTGCACCGCAGCCGGTTCTACCCGATCAGCAAACTCCTTGTAAGCTCTCACCAGTACGCCCAGCTGATAAGTCACAAATGGATGGTAGCTGTTTTGTCCGGCGTGCCACCCCTGCGAGCTCAGCTTAAGAGTCTCGTAATAGCTCTCTTTTGTGCGCTCGATAATCGTTTCTAGGCTGAGGTACTTACCCACGGCGTAACCGTGCTGATAGTGCAGAAGCAGGGTCAGGAGCCTGCTCAGCCGTCCGTTACCGTCGTTAAACGGGTGAATACACAAAAAGTCCAGTACAAACTTGGCGATCAATAACAACGGGTCAGTTCTTCCCTCATTGATGGCATCGTGATACGCAGCACAAAGCCTTTCTACTGCTCCCGGCGTCGCAAAAGCCGAGAGCGCTTTGAACCGGACACGCCGCTCCCCCTGTTCATCCACTTCTTCAATCACATTGTCCTGATTTTTGTATTTTCCCGCAGCAACCGACGGGTGAAAGCCGTACAAATCTCGGTGTAACTGGAGAATGACGCCTGGACTTAAAGTTATATACTCGTAGTTTTCGTGAATCGTGACGAGAACTTCTCTATAGCCGGCAATCTCCGCTTCAGCCCTGTTAAGGGGTTCCGCGTTATGCGCCACCAATTGCTCGAGTCTTGCCTCTGAGGTAAATATCCCTTCAATGCGGTTAGATGCCCCTGTGCTCTGTATTTTAGCCACGTTAAGCAGTGCTTCCAAAATGTCCTTTTTTGCGGTCAGAAATAGCGTTTGTTTTCCCTTGTACTCGTGAATCTTTGCCACCAAGTTCATGATTTCTGGTGTCATCAGGTCTGCATCTAGTATCCTGTAGTTAAAGTCTTTCAATCAGCTCACCTGCCCCGCACCCGCTTTATATGCATCATTCTACCTCTATTATGTGCAGATAGCAATGGGAATATGCATAGGCTCCGTCCCCACCGCTTCACCGCTTTAACGTTACGTTGCCGACTTCCTCGCCAAGGTCCACCGGCAACCACTCGGTCGGTGCTTTTGCTCCTCGCTCCTTCTTCAGCCAGTACCACATCTGCTGATCTTTCACCCCATGTTGCTGTCACCACTGACTGACTCTCTGGTCACTGGACCGGTACTCGGCCACTCGGCTGGCCCACATTTTGCGACGCTCTTCTTGAGACAAAAAGTCCCCCCTCACCAAATCTCCTAAGAAGATTGTCCCATGAGGAAGGGGAAATGAACACGTGTGTATCATTTGACGCTTACCCAAGCGCGACCTGCTGCTGCCTGGAAATGGCCCAAAACGGGGTATTGCTGTGGTCACATTTTATAGTTATGATAAATGTGAGGCGAGCACACTTTATGGAACTTGACACTCCCCATGCCTAAAGGCAGGGATTCTTGGGTGATTAAACCGAAATCCATTTCTGGTATCGGAGTATGACCCCAAGTTAAGGGCTGTGCCATCAGCCCATCCTAAGACAGTGCATGTAGCATCTTAGGCTGACAGGCTATTACCGCCTATCACAGGCGCGGAAAGTATATTTATTGCGCCCAATCTATCTCGGTGCGTCCTATATCCGCACGAACACCGATAGTCCCTATCCTTGGCCTTATGTAG
>JAGXSS010000007.1 GCA_018334055.1 Peptococcaceae bacterium | reverse complement strand
CCCGAAAGGGAGCAGACTTCCGCTATGGGTCTTTCGTCACGAGAAAACTACAGAAGACAGGAATGAGGAAGTGTAAATGAATAAGACGAAAGTCTTGTGTACCACCTCACCGAAAGGCTGGATGAAGTAGGCAGTATCGTGAAGCTCTCCCGGCAGGGAGAGACGGTTGCCGCTAAGGTAACTTTGAAAGGCTTGAGCCGGATGAGGGGAAACTCTCAAGTCCGGTTCTTTGGGGGGAAAAGGCCAGTAATGGCTTTACCTACCCGGCACACCAGCTCTCAGCGGCAAAAAGGTCGGCTCTCTGCGGCAGAAATGAGACACGCCCGCGGATTGTTTCTGCGTGAAATATATGGCGAAGAACGCAGACGCCTGATGGTGGAGAAAACGGCCATTCGTAATCTGACCCGCCAAACGGTAGTCGATGACACACAAACCCCAGCGCGGATACCAAACAAAAACGAGAGAATAACCCTGCAAAACAACCTAGTGAAATTAGCTTTTGTCTTGCCACGAAAGGGCAAAACAGCGCTGGCGTTTATGCCCGCCCCGGTTAAAGCCGAAACTCGCAGGATAGCCGAGTGGATCCTGCGTCGCCCGGTTTTTGCCGACCAGACGGCTCGCTACTTGGAGATAGCGGGAGAATTGGCGGCCCACCATAGCCGCCAACCCAGCCACATAGAAAGCGCCAAACAAAACGCCTTTGATGACCTGCGCGACCGAGTGGCACAAGTGGTTTTGAAAGCCGCCGCCCAGCATCGACGGGCAGAACTTGCCCGCACTGCCTCCATGACCGCCGTCGCCTCCGTCTTTCTGCAAACAGAAGACTTGCTTAGCCACGAACGGCGGCGGCTAGAATATGAGGGCGCTTGGCTTAACATCAGCGCGCGTCGGCACCGAGAGGAGGACAGCGACACGGAAGTGGACAATCAGAAGGAGGTTGAAAAAGCTTGATTGATGTTAATACCAGCGTAACGGAACCCACGAGACGGCCAGAAACGGATAAAACAAAGTATATAGACCTAAAAAAAGAATTGTCGGAAGTCAGGGACTTGCTACGAGAAACGATCTCCGCAGCGCCGCCACCCGACCAACTCGCCGAGATGCAGCAAGCCTTAGGGGAAGTCAAGGCTCTCCTACAAGCACAGGTTAGCACCGAGGCTTTGTTACAGGAGATAAACGTTGAATGGAGGGCCGTCACCAACCGCGTTATCCAGAACCTAGAAGACGCGAAAAAAGAGAGGCTGGACTTCATGAAAATCTACATGGAGGTTTTAGAAAAAGAAATGCGTCTTCTTGTGGGAATTAGAGAGGAGGTCCACAAAAGCGATGAACGGCTGCTAAAACAAGTTGTTGATATGGCGGGGCGGCTGGCCGACATCCCAAGGCTGACTTGGCGAGAGAGGGTAAAACAGTACGGGGTACAACTGGGGATAACCATCGTTCTGTTGGCGACCATTATAGGCGCGTACCACTTAGTAGCATTTGTGGGGCGCCTTTTTTAGCGCAGTCAAACTAACCACACGAAAGGAAAATGCCGTTGAAAACAAAAACGCTCATACTGGCCTTGCTACTTCTGCTCAACCTACTGGGTATTCCCCTGCTGCTAGAAACTTTCTATCTCGCCGGAGAGTTTGGTTTTGCTCAAGCGTGGTCTGTTGTGCGGGAGAGGGTCTCTCAAAACCCCTTGCACGGCTACACCGTGTTAGTTTCCGGACACGTTCAGGAGCCATGGTTGTGGTTGCAGGTTCCGCTGGGGATACTCACCTTGCGGATTGCATGGACGTTGTTTCGGAACCGCAGGACAGGCGAAAACGATTCTCCGGAAACCATTAAAAGTGTCGGTGGCGGGCAATACGGCACCGCCAAATGGAGAACCGCTAGGGACGTTTCCCGGACCCTGGGGGGCCTCGCCGGGAATCTCGGCGGCTTTGTGGTCGGCGTAAAAAAGAAATCCCTGTTTGGCGCGTTTGATGCCTGGGTAGACAAAGCGGACACACACTGCCTGGCTATTGGCGCCACTAGGAGTGGCAAGTCTCGGCGCATCATTATGCCTACTATCTGGGCGCTAGGGCGGGCGGGGGAAAGCATGGTGGTGACCGACCCCAAGGGCGAACTCCACGCGAGAGGCAAACACTACCTAGAACAACAGGGGTATCGGGTGGTGAGAATCGACCTGCGGGATCCGCACTGCGGTCTGAGGTGGAACTTGTTGCAGCCCCTTATTGATGCGATGGAAAGCGGCGACGCCAGCGCCGCAGGGCAGGCGGCTTGGGATGCGGCGCACACCATAACGTACCAGCGCCCACATCAAGGAGACCCCATTTGGCCGCAGGCACAGGAGAGCTTAACGGCGGCATTGATGCTGGCCGTGGCGGCAGAGGCGCCGACAGGCTCAAAAACCATGGCCGAGTGCTACAACCTGTTGTTTGAGATGGGCGGCGGGGACGGAGAAGTGCTGGATGTGTTTTTGCGGGGCTTTCCGCCCGGACATCCCGCTAGGAGTGCTTATGGGGTGGCTGGCCTGTCTTCAGAGCGCCTCCGCAGCTCCATTTTTACCGGTACGGCAGCACAGCTGCGTTTGTGGGCCGACCCTGCGGTACAGTGGCTGACCGCGGAGCGGGATGGTGGGAAATGAAAGGTCGGCGGTCTTCTTAGTGATTCCAGATGAGAGAGGTGTGCGGAACGTGCTGGCCTCGTTGTACATTAGCCAGTGTTATCAAGCGCTGGCCGATATCGGAAACCAGACGGGGGGGCGCTTGAAAAGGCGAGTGAATTTCCTGTTAGATGAATTCGGCAACATCCCGGCCATACCGGACTTCGATAAAAAACTGACAGTGGCGGCGGGCAGAAACATTCGTTTTTTGCTGGCCGTACAGGATGTCTCCCAGATCAAGGCGAGATATGGCGAGGCATACGGGACGATATTGGGAAATTGTGCAACGTGGGTGTATCTTTCCACGGCTGATCCCGAAACGGCGAAAATGCTCAGCGCCAAAACGGGCCAACACACCGTTAGAACCGAGAGCCACTCATCTTCCTCACGCAGTTCAACCGAGTCCAGCACCAGCGAGAGCATGACGGGGAGAGCACTGCTCATGCCCGATGAGGTGCTTCGGTGGCCAAAAAACTGGGCACTGGTGCTACAGACAGGACAGAATCCGGCGAAGTTACGCTTGCCCGACCTCTCCCAGTGGCCGGCAGACATTGAGCTCAGAGTGAGTGCTGTGGAAAAGCGAACCGATGCCGGAGATGCTCGGATCCCCTTGATGGGCGTCCTGCCTAAACAAGGGGACGTGCCGCCCGCGCCGAAACCACCTAGTCGTGGAGCACCGCCGCCGCGGCGGGCGGCTGATTTAATCTCTGACGAAGACGCCGAGTCCTTAATAAATAAAGGTTCGAGGAGGAAAAAGTAATGCCTGATTTTATTCAAGACTTTAGTCGGCTGCTCACTGACGCTACCATGTGGATAATGTTCCTTATTCCCACCGCAGGAGGTGTAATGATCGGATATCATGCCCTGATGAAGGAGGTCGAGGAGGGGGACGCTCATAGCGCAGCTGGACACAACAAAGCCATCAAAAACATTTTGGTAGGCGGCGCTATCGGAATGAGTGCTACGGCTATCGTGAGAGTAGTGTTATCCTATTTCCAGTAAACATAGCGAGGAAATTTCGAAAGAAAGGAGCCACGACGTGAAGCCGATACTCAGATACCCAGGCGCAAAATGGCGCGCCGCCCCATGGATACTGAAGCACCTGCCTCCCCATAAAGTATATTTAGAACCGTATTTTGGTAGCGGCGCGGTTTTCTTCAACAAAACACCATGCAAAATAGAAACCATCAACGACATCGACGAGAACGTAGTCAACCTGTTTAAGGTCATCCGGGAGAGGTTTAGCGAGTTGGCAACAGCAATGCAAACGACACCATGGGCGCGCTCTGAATACTACGCTAGTTACGGCATGACGAGCGATTCGGTCGAAAATGCGAGGCGTTTTTTGGTACGCTGCTGGCAGGCCCATGCGACGCGACTGGGGGTTAGAACGGGATGGCGCCATAGTGTGGCAATTCAATCCCCAAGCTGCTCCTCCCAATGGAGGCAGTTGCCCAATAGAATTGAACAGGCGCGAGCGCGATTGATGGAGGCACAAATAGAGTGCATGGACGCTTTGAAGCTTATAGCCAAGTATAACCACAAAGATGTGTTGATCTACGCAGACCCTCCCTATATGCCAAATACAAGGCAACGTGGGATATACGCTACAGAAATGAAAGATAGCGACCATGTCAACCTGCTGGAAGCATTGATGCGGCATAGGGGGTCGGTTGTGGTATCGGGCTACGAAAGTGACCTGTACAACAGCACCCTCTCAAACTGGACGGTGGTCAAGAAAAACGTCCAGACTGAACGTGGGGTCAGCAAGACAGAGTGCCTGTGGATTAAGCCGTTAGACGGCGGTGGCTAGTGGTGATGAACCTACAAACGCCGCTGGCGCCGCTTGAGTGATGGAATTTTTCAAGCAGGGAGGTGTTTTTGTTGGCCTTTATAACAGAGGCTCTTGTTGCCGCCATTAACGGGTTTCTCATCGCCGCCATCAATGATATTCTGGCGTTTTTTACGGGGACCATAGCGCGGGAACACGAAATGGCGTTACGGCTGCTTGACTCCGCTTTTGTTGTGGGGGCAATTCAAGTTACTCAAGCTGTGGCGGGGTCGTTGTTGGCGCTCAAAATATCGGTGGAGGTTCTCCGTAGCTATATCTTTTTTGGCACAGGAAACCCCGACGCGAACCCTGCTAAGCTCGTAAAACGAGCGATGTATGCCGGGATGATGATTGCTGCGGGCCCTTGGTTGGCCCGCAGCATCTTTGGGTATGGCGCCACCCTCGCCATCGCCGTTTCACAGGTGCCGTTGGTGGGAGCAGGGGCCAATCCTCTGGCGGCATTGGCGGCGCGGCCCGTGAACGTCGGCATGGGCTTCATTTTGGCGCTGGGGGCCATGGTGGTGTTTTGGTTGCTCATCTACATCCAAACCATTATCAGGAGTGTGGAGGTCGCCTTTCTGGCGGTAGCCGGCCCTATAATGGCTGTCGGCCTCACCGGGCAGGACGAGGGGACGTGGGCGGTGTGGTGGCGAGAACTCATTGTCGTGGCACTCTCGCAAGCGGTACAGATGTTTATGCTCACAGGGTTTTTTGCCGCGCTGGGACATATGATGGCTCAGCCGGGCGCTCGCTTCAATGCCTATTCCATGCTTACGGCGATTGCCTGGTTGTGGGTAGCGCACAAATCTCCTGCGGTGTTAAAACAATTCGCCTATCACACCGGCGCCGGTTCCCTCACAACAACGGCCGCCAGAACGGGGTCCTCTCTAATAAAAATGATAGCCCTAAAAAAGTAAGTCAGTAGGAACGGTGGGGATCCCCATGCCTCTACGTCCAGAAGGCCTCCTAAGGGCACTCTGGCGTGCCCTAGGGCCATACGGGCAAAATTCAGCAGTGCTAATTCGTTCAACGGAGAGGAGAAAAAGACGTGGTCCAACTAAAAAACAATGCTCCGCCGGATCTGCTGGACATAGTTTTACCGCAGGGGCTGGAGTTTGCGACAAAAACCATTTACAGGCTATTCGTAGACATGGACGGTACGCTTGCCGTTTTCAATCGGGTGGATACCCTTGAGGAGCTCTATGAGCAAGGCTACTTCCTTAATCTAGAGCCACACTTCAATGTTGTCCGTGCGGTCGAGCACATCGTGAGAACACACCCTGAAATAGGGGTGCACATTTTATCGTCCGTCCTTGAGGACAGTCCGTATGCGGCGATTGAAAAATCCGCATGGCTAGATAGATACCTGCCGGAGATACCGCCGGAGCGCAGGACGTTCCCTCCGTGCGGACAAAACAAAAGACACTACGCAAGGGGCCCCGTGACGGAGCGGGATTGGTTGCTTGACGACTACACCCACAACCTCACCCTCTGGGGGCCCTTGGGGCGGGGGATTAAGTTGTTGAACGGCATCAATAGCACGCGCGGGTCGTGGGATGGTGATCGCATCCGCTTTGACAAGGCCCCGCGAGACATCGCAGACAAGGTTGTCAGCATCGTCACAAATCGGGGTCGCGTCTTCGATGGACGCCCTCAAGACGATCGCCATAATAACGAAAGAGAGAGATGATCGGGGGGAGGGCAAATAGCGACCAAGTAATGGACATTTTCGCTGAGTTCGTCTGGGTGGCGCAGGAGATCTGCTGTGAGAAGCCCTCAAGCAAGGTAAGTTCCATTTTGGGGTGGTCGTGCACATGGGGAAAGGCGGTGGGCCTACTGCTGTGAGCGAGAAGGGGGGTCATGGGTAAGTGAATCAGCTGGAGAAGGTTTTCGAATATCAGAACAGACGGGTTAGAACCGTGGCCATTGACAATGAGCCTTGGTTTGTGGCCACTGATGTGTGCACAATTCTTGATATCACCAATCCAACGATGGCCGTTGAACGACTGGATGATGATGAACGGTCTAAGTTCAACTTAGGGCGTCAGGGCGAAGCGATAATCGTCAACGAGCCAGGGCTCTACTCTCTGATATTGGGCAGCCGCAAGCCCGAAGCCAAAACGTTCAGACGGTGGATCACGCATGAGGTTGTCCCAAGCATCCGCAAGATCGGAAGCTACTCAAAACCCTTCTGCATGGAAGACGTGCTGATCCAGCAGCTGCAGACCATGAAAGAGATGCGCGTGAGACTTGAAACCACCGAGAGCAAGGTACAGCAGCTGGAGAACAAGTTAGAGAAGCGCCTAACTGAGGATGCAGAGAAGCAGCTGGTGACACCTTCACAGCTGGGCAAAATGTTTGAACCGGCGCTGTCAGCTAAGGCCGTCAACGCCATACTTAGAGACGTAGGCCTCCACTGGAAGGTCGGCGGCGAATGGATAGCAACCGCTGAAGGCAGACGCTACAGCTCCAGTGAGCCTGTACAGCTCGCTAGCGGCAAGATGGTGTATCAGCTAAAGTGGCAACGGCGTGTTGTGTCGCTACTCAACACAAGGCAGAAAGCGGCCCTTGGTTAGGCCGGAGGAGAGTGCACTAATGCATGGAAGAGGATGCCCTGCGGAAGAGAGAGGTCGCACACGCACTCAGGCTGGGTATTCCGGTTAAACGGGATCCGCTACGCCAAACAACTCGGACGGTAGAAAACGATAGGAGGTAGTAAAAAATTGGACAAACAACGATGGAATTCTTTTGTGTTGGAAGACTTGATTGGGCGCAGGTGCACGTACCAAGACAACTACCTGAAATATACCCGCGCGATGCGGCAACTTCTTGAGGCGGGGGAAATGGGAGAACTCCAGCTGGCCGACATCCCCGAACAGCGGGATATATACCTCCTCCCCTGGAACGACGCTTCTAAAAGGATTGACTGGGGGGGACTGCTGGAACACTCTATTGAACGCCTGTTCAAAGACCTGGAGCGCGCCGCCGCCCTAGGTGACGAGGATGCGGCGGACGTTCTCCGCAGGTATCGAGGCATGATAGTCGCGCGTGGACGGAGCAGTCCCTACTCCGGTTTTCAACTCATCGACGGATCGATGGGCCGTTTTCGAAACGGAGACTGGGCCTACGAGAGCCCGCGCAGGGGCAAGGCAGCGGCTTCCCGCATGGAACGGGACTAGTCTTGAGAAGAAAACGCTGGTCACGTGGTAGCGTCGTTGACGGCGTACTGGTTGGTATGATGCTGGGTGCGGGCGTTATCCTTTCCCATCCGTGGATTGCGGGGGGACTTTTTGTTTTAGCGGCAGTTATTTTTGTGTATCTGCCGTGGAGAAAAAAGCGGGCCGGAGAGGTTGCTTTGCGCAAGAGTGGCATTAACGAGATAGACGTGCTGAGTGGTAAGGACTTCGAGGCATTTCTCTCGCTGTGCTTCCGCGAACATGGGTACAAGGTGCAGCTCACCCCGAAGTCCAGTGACTTTGGGGCCGACCTGATCCTATCCAAGGACGGGACCGACACCGTTGTACAGGCGAAACGATGGCGGCAGACCGTGGGCATCGAGGCCGTACAACAAGTTGTAGCTGCCAAGCATTATTATGGCGCGGGACGGGCGATGGTTATAACCAACTCCAAGTTCACCACCGCCGCATTTAGGCTGGCACGGGCCAATGGCGTCATTCTGTGGTCCCGCGAACACCTCATTTTGCAGTTCGCCGCCGTCAATGGCGCCGCCCTCATCCACACGCCCCCTGTCGTTATCTCTGCACCGGACACCCAAAACCCCACCACCGAATGCCCTCGTTGCGGCAAAAATATACTTGCTCGTTCTGGGCGTTTGGGGAGGTTCTACGGATGTTCCGGCTATCCCGCGTGTCGCTACACGCGGGACGCAACATAGTTTTCAAAAACAGTACCACAAAAGAAGGAGGAAGAAAATGGACATCCTGTTAAAAGTGTCGGGGATTTTGTTGCTGGGTGTGGGCACGGTTCTTGTTTTGACTATTTTGTTAGCGCCGTGGGGATTTTCCATGATGTTTGTAGGTATCTCGTTTTTTGTATATGGAAAAATCTATGCCGAACTGAAAGAAATCAGCAGGAAACTGACAATCACAAAAGGTATCCAATAGACCATGTATCTTGTACCTAAAAATGTGAGGGCGCGTTTTGAGCTGGTCCCCGGGTTTGGGCTGCCCGAGCTGGCACTGTGCGCTGGCGGTCTCGTGGTGGGTGCGACGCTTGGTTTTGTTTTTTCGTTGTTCAATGCCTCACCTCTGGTCAGAGTGGTTTTGCTTGTGGTGCCGACAGGATTTATGTTTTTTGTCACTCGGGCGGGTTCTGAGGGGGAGAGCCTTTTTGTTCTAGTGATGCTGTATCGGAAATGGAAAACCGGTCAACGACGATATTTCAACGTGCC
>JAGXSS010000006.1 GCA_018334055.1 Peptococcaceae bacterium | reverse complement strand
CCCTTGCCGCCAAAATAGAGAGGCATTCCACGCATCCCGTGGCGAAGGCCATCTCCGAGGCGGTGACACGTACCGAAGCAGATTCACTCGCGGAGGTAGTGGAGCTTGCAGGTCGCGGCATGATGGGCCGGCTCCACGGCAAGGAACTCCTAGTTGGCAATACCAGGCTTTTGCGAGAACAGGGAGTTGATGTTGCATCCGAGGTAATGGCCGGTGGCACAGTAGTGTTGGTAGCTCTCGACAGACAATTGGTGGGAGAAATACTGGTCGCAGATGAAGTAAAGGGAGATGCACGCCAAGCAGTTCGCGACCTTAAGCAACTTGGTGCGCGCCATATCTCTATGCTTACCGGCGACTATGCGGCGCCTGCTTTACAGGTTTCTCGCGATCTTGGGTTAGACGATTTCCAAGCTGAACTCCTGCCCCAACAAAAAGTCTATGCTCTAGAAGCTCTGCAAAAAGCGCTCCGCCCAAAGTATGACAAACTCATTTTTGTCGGAGACGGAATCAACGATGCCCCGGTTATTGCGAGGGCGGATGTGGGCATTGCTATGGGCGGCCTAGGAAGCGATGCTGCCATCGAAGCCGCTGATGTGGTCATCATGCAGGACGCCCCAAGCAAGGTCGCTACTGCCGTGAGGCTTAGCCGCTTTACCAGCCTTATAGTGCGTCAGAACGTAGCGCTTTCGTTGGGCGTCAAGCTTGTCTTTATGTTGCTTGGACTTTTTGACTTAACCACCATCGCGGGAGCCGTATTTGCCGATGTTGGAGTTACCCTGTTGGCCATTACAAATGCGATGCGGGTTCTGCGCTACAATGGTTCGACCATTGACGGGTAGAAAAAGTGCCTTGGCAGGTCCAAGGCACTAGTTTTTTTGTATAATAGAAATAAGGAAGGAGGGGTAGAAGTTGCTTTTTCACACTCCTGAATTTGCTCTATTGCTCTTCATAACCGCCATGGGGTTTGCCTTGACATCCGGTGAAGCTAGGCTTTGGGTGTTACTTGGGGCTAGCCTAGTCTTTTACTCCTTTAGCGGCCCATTCGACACCATGTTGTTCGCGGGGGTTTTGGTTGTGGTGTATTTCATGTCACTCCGTCTCGCCAAAGAGAAATCACTGCCCATCCTAATATTTACTCTCATTATAATGTTTGGGAATTTAGCGCTCTTTAAGTATGGAGATTTTTTCTTATTGCGACGCCCCACCCTGTGGTTGCCGCTGGGGATTTCTTTCTACACCTTTCAGTTGGCCGCCTATGTCATTGACATCTACCGGGGTACAATTTTACCGGAAAGAAAATTCGTCACCTTTGCGGTGTTCATCACTTTTTTTGGGCAATTGGTGGCTGGACCGATTATGCGGGCACAGGATTTCTTGCCACAACTTCGCCGGCGTCTAGCCCCCCTCTACGCGGATGTGCGGGCAGGGGCATTTTTAATCGGGCGTGGGCTCATAAAAAAAGTGGTCATCGCGGATCGATTGGCCGTGCTTGTTGATGAAAGGTTTTACCAAGGGGCAACACTCAGCCATGCGGCGACTTGGGTGGCGCTCTACTTTTTTGCCTTCCAAGTCTACTTTGATTTTTCTGGGTATACCGATATGGGCATTGGTCTTGGGCGACTTTTTGGCCTCAAGTTATCGCCAAACTTTTCTACGCCCTACTTGGCCGCGAATGTGGCAGAATTCTGGCGGCGTTGGCACATTACCTTATCCACGTGGCTGCGTGACTACCTCTACATACCCCTTGGTGGCAATAGAGGCACTTCTTTCCGCCGCAACCTCAACTTATTTATAACCATGCTGCTCGGTGGACTGTGGCATGGGGCGGCATGGACCTTCGTCCTCTGGGGGGCATTTCAGGGTATGTGGCTCGTGCTTTATAGAATGTGGGGTGATTTTGCCCTGCGTCGCAGTCAACCCTTGGCCCTGCCTCATATCGTGAGTGTCCTTTTGACTTTCCATGTGCAGTGCCTTAGTTATGTCTTTTTCCGCTCGGTGACTATGGAATCGGCCGTGGCTATGTGGTGGCAAGCGCTGGACTTTTCTCAGCTGGCTTCTTGGGAACCGCAGTTACCATATCTAGCCATTGTCGGACTGCTTTTTGCCCTACACGTGGTGGAGCGCTATCTCGATGAGCGGCATCAGGCGCTGCTACAGCGCTGGCAAGAGGTGCCCGCTTGGTTACGGGGCTTGGCCTATGCGGCGGTTGTTTTTATGCTCATCCTGAGTTTTAGACCGGCTGAACCATTTATCTATTTTAGGTTTTAGGAGGAGTGCGCTTGCAAAGAACTGTGAGTTCTGGTCTTTTGTACTTTCTGCTGGTAATCCTTCTCGTTGAAGGGGTGACCCGAGTTTATATTGTTGACCGGGCGTTTCTGTCACCCTATGGTGAGTTGGCGCGCATTAGCGATAACCTTGAGCGCCATCGTGGCTTGCCTAAGGTAGCATTTTTTGGTTCTAGTCAAACCCAGGCGGCCATTGCCACGCGGGAGATGACCGAACATCTCGGAATAGAACCATATTTGCTGGTTAATGCCTCCGCCGCGGCCGGTGGTCCGCGCGAAATGTTCTATCTGTTTAAGAGCAATCGCGAACTCTTTCGGGAGATAAAAGTAGTCTACCTCAATGTGGACACCTGGATGTTCAACCGCCACACCTTTATGGCTGAACAACAAGGTTCGACTGCCTGGCGGAGGAACGCTACTTGGCGCGACCGTCTGACTTTTCCCACTAAAAGTACGACGAGAGCCGATTGGATTTTGGGGTGGGTGTATGCGACTTGGGATCAGCGTGACACGTGGCGCTTTGCCTTGCGGGATTGGTTTAGAAATCCCTGGACCTATAACCCGACAATTGTTTACGACTGTTTTGGTCGCCCGGTAGCTGGCTTCCTTACCGCTGATCGCCCTCTCACGCATGAAATACTGGTCGAGGAAGCGAAGATTCTTGTCGATAGCCAGATGCAGCATTTTGAGATGAACTTAGGGGCATATGATGACTTAGCGCAGTTGGTTGCGGTCATTAGGGCCCAGGGTGCAGAGCCGGTGTTTTTGCGTGTGCCCACATCGCCCGAGTATCTGGCGGCTAAGGCTGCTGCAAAAATCGACGAGGATGGCATCTGGCTTAGGTTCTACGAGCGTTTTGCGGATGTCGCCATGTTAGATTTGAGCGGGATTATTTTGTCTGACCTCCAGTATTGGTGGGACCCCTACCACATGTCGCGAACAGGGGCCATGGTTTTGGCGCTATCCGTGGTCACTGATCTGCGCCAGCGTCTTGAGTTTCCCTGAGCACCTTGTTGCAGGAATTTAGGGCCAGGGAAGCGAAACGTAAGACATACAATTTTACATAGGGGGCCACAGTTATGTCGAACTCGGCACTAACTTGCTACGCCCGTGTTGTTTCTGGCCATGTCGAGGTGTACCATGGCGACGAGGGTCCGCGACCTGTCCTTGTTCCCACTCACGGCACGGAACTCACTGTTAATGGGAAACAATGCACCGGGGAGGTCGCCGTCCAAGTTGGGGACAGCATAGTCGTCACAGCCATCAGCGAGACCCTCCCCGGGAACTGGTCGCTCTGGGTCAGCCCCAACAATTTGGCAGCCTATATTAGGCTGCAGCCTGGCAAGGTGGTGAGGAGGTCCTTGCCCGACCTTCCTCCGGCCGAACGATTAGCGCTAATCCCCCTTGAAGTGATGGAATCTGTGCCGGCGGTGACATTAGAAGATTTAACTGCTCGGCTGGGTCAAGAACGCATGTTGCCGCGAGCCGATATGAGTCTGCTGTCCATAATTACGCAAGCCACCGAGCCGGGGCAGTACCTCATTGCCACCGGGGTTCCACCCACCGCCGGGCAGGACGTGGAGATTTCTCTATTCTTTGAGGTCGAGCAGAGAACTGAAAAGCTATACCATGAAGATAAATCCATAGACTTTCGCACCCGCTTTGAGTATACAACTGTGGGGGAAGGCCAACTTCTGGCAAAAAGAACGCCCCCCGTGCCCGGTGTGCCGGGCGTGGGGGTACGAGGCGAACAGATTCCTCCTAAAGAACCGAGAGATACTAAGTTGGTGGCAGGGCCCGGGGTGAAGTACCATGCCGTGACCGATCAGTTAGTTTCCACCCGCCACGGTCGTCCGGTGCTTCGGCGCACTCCTCAGTCCGTTACGGTGGAGGTTGTCCCTGACATGATTGTTAAAGGGAGCGTAGATTTAAGGACTGGGCATATTTATTTCCCCGGCGATGTTACCGTTGGGGAGGACGTCGCCGCGAGTTTTTCGGTCTGGTCAGGCGGGCAGCTGCGGGTGGGGGGCGTTGTGGAGAACGCCCGGGTACAGGCATTGACGGGCATGGTGGTCAAAGGGAATATTATCGCCTCAGAAGTACAGGTAGGGCCACCGTTGGAGTTCGTACGCAACTTAAGGAAGGTTCTGCCGAAGTTAACCGAAGAAATAAACCGTTTGATTGCCGCGATTGAGCAGCTCAGAATGCGCATGCCGCCCGAAAAAAAACGATTTGAAACACAGCTCGTTAGCTCATTAATTGAGCAACGAGGGGATGAATTCGAGGAGGGCGTGAAGAAACTCTGCGAACAACTTGCTGGACTAGACCCTCGGCTGATAGAAATTTATAGCAGTACGCCGACGGGGACGCTAGACATGCTGAACATCACCAAGCATATGCCCGGCACACCGGAGCAAGTGGCTTCGTTGGCTAGGGTCTGTGCCGGACTGACCGAAAAACTTGTGCTAATTAACCCGGAGCAGGCTGACTTTGCCGCTCACAATGTCATCAACTCTCAAGTGAGTTCTACCGGGACCATGAATATTTCCGGGGGTATTTACAACTCCCGTGTCCAGGTTGGCGGAAAGGTTTCTTTGCAAGGGGTTTTTCGCGGGGGGGAGCTACGCGCAGGGGGTGATGTTTCGATTAAGGAGCTCGGCTCTGAATCCTCCGTGCCCACTCTGGTCACTGTGTCGACCGCTGCCAAAGTTCAGGTGGGGGTCGGTTGGGAAAATGCCACGGTGGTCATCGGTCCTAGGCGCTACCGGCTTGATAAGAAACATATCGGTATGACCTTTTTTCTCGAGGAAGGGAACTTGATTATGCGCTAAGTGCTTCGTGCCGAGCTAGTCCGTTTGCAGTGTCAGGTGAGCCTGTTTAAGCGCGGAGATAATCTTGATGCCTTGCGGACAGCGGGGCTCGCATTGGCCGCATTCAACGCATCTACTGGCATCGGTCAGGCTCTTCTTTAGGCTTTTATAGGTGGTGAACGCCCCTTCTACGGTGCCATAGGTGCTGAAATCATTGTAGAGACTGAATACGTGGGGGATATTTACTTTTTCGGGGCAGGGGAGGCAGTAGCCACACTCCGTACAACCAATAGCTGCCCTAGCGCGGTAGAGTTGCTTGACGCGGTCAATGAGCCCTAATTCATCTACATTAAGGTTGCCGGCGGGGGCTTTATTTATAATGTGGATATTCTCATTTAGTTGGGCTATGGTACTCATGCCGCTCAGCACCACCGTTGTTTCGGGAAAATTACTCACCCAGCGCAGAGCCCACTCCACAGGTTTTTTCTTCTTAGCGGCTTTATTCCACACCGCTTTTATTTCGGCGGGTGGCTCTTTGGCGAGTTTGCCGCCAAGGAGTGGCTCCATGATGACAATGGGGACATTGCGGTGAGCCGCGTACTGAAAACCCTCCATCCCGGCTTGGTAGTCTTCATTCATATAGTTAAGTTGTATTTGGCACATGGCCCAGTCGTAGGAATCAAGTATGTCTTTAAACACCGCGAATGAATCGTGAATTGAAAACGCGGGGTACTTGATGCGCCCGTCCCGCATGGCCGTATTGAGAAAGTCTAAAGCGCCTAAGTTCTTCATTTTTTCCCAAGTGGTCTTGTGTAGCGCATGGAGCAGGTAAAAATCTACATAGCTGGTATTTAGCTTCTTGAGTTGCTCATCTAGTACGCGATTAAAGTCTTTGGCCTCTTTGATGTGCCATGGTGGTAGCTTGGTGGCAAGCTTTATTTTTTTGCGGTAATCGCCCGTTCCACTGAGGGCCTGCCCGACCAAAAGTTCGCTCTTCCCTTTGTGGTAGTCATAAGCTGTATCAATGTAGTTCACTTTGGCGTCCACCGCGGCCCGGATGAGGTCTATGGAAGCTGCCTCGTCTATCATTGTTTCTGCCAGCACATTGCCGTGAGCCCCTTCTGTGGCTTGCTTTAGGGGCAAGCGCATACAGCCTAGGCCGAGGGTAGAAATTTTGAAGCCGAGCTGGCCAAAAGGTCTATACTGCATTTCTCAACCTCCTCTGTTTACCTTTAATATTTTCTGCGTTATTCGTTCGACTTCCTGCCAAGGGGAGGGCTTTTGTTGTGATTGCCTCGGCAATACGGCATAATGAGAGAGAATCACGGGTGTCGGATAGGGAGAGTGAGCCATGCCGAGATATGATATTGCCATAATTGGCGCAGGACCAGCCGGTATTTTCGCGGCGTTAGAACTGACTAAGTTAAGGCCTGGTTTAAAGATTGTCATGATTGAAGCAGGGGAGGATATCGCTCGTCGTACTTGTCCAATCGTTGAACGACGGATGGCCCATTGTGTCCATTGTTCCTCATGTGCTATCATGCGCGGCTTTGGGGGCGCCGGGGCCTATTCCGATGGTAAGTATACTTTTACGACCGAATTCGGTGGGTGGCTGCAGGACTACTTGCCTCCGGAAGAAGTAATGAGACTTATCTATTACATAGATAACATCAACTTGAGTTATGGTGCACCTACCGAGATTTACTCAACAGAAAACAGTGACTTAAAAAAGCTAGCTCTGTCGCGGGACTTACACTTGCGCGATGCCAAGGTCCGTCACCTCGGCACAGAAAACAATCTGTGCATCTTGCGGGAGCTTCGCCAAGCCTTGACACTGGGAGTCGAAATGATGTTCAACTGTTCAGTAGAAACCATTGCGCCTTCGGCAGAAGGGCATAAGTTGAATGTGCGTTCCAGAGGGGCGGCGGAGCAGACGGAGGTTGTGGCGGATTACGTTATAGCAGCTCCGGGGCGCGCCGGAGCGGAGTGGTTTGCCGGTACGTGTAAGGCACTCGGGCTTCATCTCTACAATAATCAGGTTGATGTAGGGGTGCGGGTGGAGATTCCCTTTGAGGTGTTTCAGCACATTACCGACAAAGTATATGAGGCCAAGCTCGTGTACCGCACCAAACAGTATGGGGACCTGGTGCGCACCTTTTGTATGAATCCGCACGGGTATGTTGTCACCGAGAATACGGATGGCATCATCACCGTCAATGGCCATAGCTATCGCGATGAGAAGCTTCACAGTAAGAATACGAATTTTGCGCTGTTGGTCAGTAACCGTTTTACACATCCTTTTAAGGAGCCACATCAGTATGGTAAGCGGATCGCGTCTTTTTCGAACATGCTGGGTGGGGGTGTCTTGGTGCAGAGGTTTGGTGACCTGATCAAAGGGCGTAGGACGAACGCCCATCGTCTTCTGCAGAGCTTTACGAGGCCCACTCTCGAGGCAACGCCCGGAGATTTAAGCCTGGTTTTGCCCAAGAGGCACCTAGATAATATCGTCGAAATGATCTATGCCTTAAACGAAATCGCCCCAGGCACGGCCAATGACGATACCCTTCTTTATGGCGTAGAAGTAAAATTCTACAGCTCTCGCCTTGAGTTGAGCAGAGAGTTAGAAACACCCATACCCAGGCTCTTTGCTGTCGGTGACGGTGCGGGTGTGACCAGAGGATTAGCGCAGGCCTCTGCCAGCGGTGTGCATGTGGCTCGCGCTATAGTGAGTCGCTACCAGCAAAGTATCCCTGGCTAGGTCGTATTTATCCCTCGTTTATCATATTATGGTTGGAGCAACAGAATGGGGAGGTACAAAATGTCAAGCGATGTAGGCAATAGCCGCGGAAATTTCATACAAGACATTATTAACGCCGATTTAGCTGCCGGATTAAACGGGGGCAGGGTTCATACGCGTTTTCCGCCGGAGCCAAATGGGTGGTTGCACATTGGTCATGCGGTGGCCATTTGTCTAAACCATGGTTTAGCTACCGCCCACGGCGGTAAGTTCAACCTCCGTTTTGATGACACCAATCCTCTGAAAGAAGAGCAGGAATTTGTCGACGCCATAATTGCCGATGTCAAGTGGCTGGGGGCTGATTGGGAAGATAGGCTATTTTTCGCCTCCGATTATTTTGCCATGAAGTATAATTTTGCGGTAGATTTGATAAATAAGGGATTAGCTTATGTTGATGATCTCTCTGCCGAGGAGATCAGAGACCGCCGGGGTACCCTCACTGAGCCAGGGCAAGACAGCCCATTTCGTACCCGAACCATTGCCGAGAATCTCGATATGTTCGCGCGCATGAAGCAGGGCGAATTTGCCGACGGAACGCGGGTGCTCAGGGCTAAGATCGACATGGGTAGCCCCAATATTAACATGCGTGACCCAGTGCTCTACCGCATACGCCATGCCCATCATCACCGCACGGGCAATGAATGGTGCATTTACCCCATGTACGACTACTCCCACCCCATTGGGGATGCCCTGGAGGGGATCACACACTCGATTTGCACCTTGGAGTATGCGGATCATCGTCCTCTCTATGATTGGGTGGTGGATAACATCGGTCCTTGCTCCCCCCAGCCGGGTCGTCCTAAGCAGATTGAGTTTGGCCGAGTGGGGGTGAGTCACACCGTGATGAGCAAGCGTAAACTCCGCAGGCTAGTGGACGAAGGTTTTGTCGACGGGTGGGATGACCCACGCATGCCAACCATTGCCGGGATGAGGAGACGCGGGTACACACCATCATCGCTCCGCACTTTCGCTGACAAATGCGGCGTGGGTCGCAAGAACATGACGGCGGAGTTGGCCTTGCTCGAGCACTGCATTCGGGAGGAGCTTAATGAAGAAGCAACTCGCGTCATGGCGGTACTAAGGCCGCTGAAAATCACGTTGCAGAATTATCCCGCCGATCAAGTCGAGTGGCTGACGATCGAGAATAACCCGGAAAATCCTTTCGCCGGAACGCGTCAAGTACCTTTTTCGCGCGAACTGTGTATTGAGCAAGAGGATTTTATGGAAGTGCCTACAAAAAAATTCCATCGCCTCTCGCCCGGCGGTGAGGTCAGACTGAAAGGGGCCTACATCATCAAATGCGTTCAGGTCATTAAAGACGCCGCTACTGGTGAAGTAAGCGAGCTAATCTGTACTTATGACCCTGAGACCAAGAGCGGGGGAGCCGCGAGTTCGCGCAAAGTCAAGGGTACATCACATTGGGTTTCAGCAGCACACGCTGAGCCGATAGAGGTCAGGCTGTATGACACCCTGTTTGGCTGTGAGAACCCCGAGGCAGTTAATCTCGGCGCCGAGTTTACCGTGAACATCAATCCGCAGTCGCTGGTCACATTGTCTGAATCTGTCGTTGAGCCATATGTCAATCAAGTGGCTCCGGGGGAGAGGATGCAGTTTTTGCGGCAAGGATACTTTATTCTCGATCCTTTGGCGTCGGGCGGCGGACGGAGAGTCTTTAACCGCATTGTGGGGCTAAAGGACAGCTTTATCAAGGGGCAGCAAGGTCACAAAAGCCCGGTCGTTGAATAGTAACTTAAAAAGGCTCTACAGCTGTAGAGCCTTTTTCTCTGTCGACAATTTATCCTAGTCGTGTCTTGGTGTTCGATGTCTGCTCAGGGTCACTTCCAAAATGTCGCTTCCCGTTCCGGTCCCACGGAAATTATACTCGCTTTCGCACCTAAGTACCCTTCGATAAGCTCTACATAGTGCTGTGTTTCTTTGGGCAGTTCGTTCCAGCTGCGGGCTCCCGACGTAGGCTCCTTCCACCCGGGCACTTCCTCATAGATGGGTTCGGCGCGAAATAGATCAGCGGCCAAAGGCATATGCTCGATTCTCTCCCCATCTAGGAGGTAGCCCGTGCACACCTTGAGCGTTTCCATGCCGTCAAGGGTATCTAGCTTAGTCACTGCGATTTCTGTAAAGCCATTGAGCATGCTAGCATACTTAAGCGCTACGGCATCAAGCCAGCCACAGCGACGCGGGCGTCCTGTTGTCGCGCCAAATTCCTGCCCCACCTCACGCAAGTATCGCCCCGTATCATCATGTAGTTCTGTCGGGAATGGGCCTGCCCCGACACAGGTAGAAAATGCCTTGACTACCCCGAGCACCCCCGTTATTTTATGAGGGGGTATCCCAGCGCCGGCGGCTGCCCCTCCAGGCAGAGGGTTTGATGAGGTCACATAGGGGTAGATTCCCCAATCGAGATCGCGCATCGTGCCGAGTTGCCCTTCTAACAGGATGCGGCAATTATTGCGCATGCCATCCTGGAGCAATGCTAGGGTATCGCCGAGGTGGGGGACTACTCTTTCCGCATAGCTGAGAAAACGACCTATCGTTTCTGGGACATCAAGGGCCGTGGCGCCAAAATTATTGACCAGCACTTGGTTGCCGAAAGTAAGCAGTTCAGACAATGTTTCGCTTAATCTCTTAGGGTTCCTGAACTCCCCCATCTGCACTCCGATTCGGAGGGCCTTGGCCGCATAGGCAGGCGAAATGCCACGTAGCGTCGATCCATGTTTGCGCACTCCGCGCGCATTCTCCAGCTGACGTTCAAGTAAAGGGTAGATCGGTAAAGACATGTGAGCGCGCTCACTAATCTTAAGGTTGTTCATTGCTATGCCACTGCTAGCGAGCATGTCCATCTCCTTGATCAGCTCGTCGACATCGACCACCGTACCCGTGCCGATAATGTTCACGGTGGCGGGGTTAAAAATGCCGCAAGGTATGAGGTGCAAAGCAAATTTGCCGCGATTGTTGACTACCGTATGTCCTGCATTAGCCCCACCTTGGTAGCGCACCACTATTTCGGCATCCTGCGCTAACAGGTCGACGATTTTCCCTTTGCCCTCATCGCCCCATTGGGCACCGACTACTGCCGTGATGCTCATCGTAGCAACCCCTTTACGTTAGTTTCCCATGTCTCATGATACAAGAAAATCGCGCCAAAGAAAACAGAACCGTTGCTTTGACATCCAGAGATGGCGATGCTATACTTAATGATATTAATACTCAATATCAATGGAGGTGCCAAAATGTCGATAGTCCTAATTGGCGGTCATGACCGCATGCACGAGCTCTATCGGAGCATGTGCCGCACACTTGGACACAGTCTTAAAGTCTATACCCATATGCCAGCGAGGCTAGAGAAATGCATTGGTTGTCCCGGAGGGATAGTAATCTTCACCTCCACAGTGTCCCACTCCATGGTCACTGTCGCGGTTAAAACTGCCAAGAAGAAGAACATCCCTTTTGTAAAATCCCATAGTAGCAGCATGGATGCCCTAGAGGTGGCGATTATAGCCCTAGCAAGAGAAGGGTGCACGCAGGGTCGGTGACGCGCTACTGAAGGACTAACAGACTCGCTATTGCGTTGGCTTTCATCCAAACATAAAAATACTTGATAAGAAGAATAATGATTGCTTATGATACATAAGGTCAAGTATAATTCAAGGGGGAATTTTTATAGAGAGATGAAGGGGGATTTTAGCTTTGGAAAAACAAGCAATGGTCCAGGACATTCGTGACAAGGCAGAAGGTTATTTTAAGCGGGGGGAATTTTTCTGTTCGGAGGCCGTCGTTCATGCCTTTAACGAGGCGCTAGGGTGGCCGTTTCCCGCAGAGATAACCAAACTCGCCGGGGCCTTCCCCATTGGACTCGGTAAGTCTGGCTGCCTTTGTGGCGCAGTGAGCGGAGGAGCCATGGCGCTGGGTATGGTCTATGGTCGTAACCACGGGGAGGCGATGCCCGAAAAAATGTTTCCTATCGCGGCCCTACTCCACGATCATGTCAAGAGTGTTTATGGTTCAAACTGCTGCCGGGTGTTAGTTAAGGATTATGTATTTACCTCCCCCGAGCGCAAAGCACACTGTGTAGGGATAACAGGTGAGGTTGCAGCTTTTGTGGCGGGGGAGCTACTTAAAGATGAATTAGTAGCGGCACGCTTCGGCGCAGAAAAAGAGTAGGAAGAACAAAGTGATGACTTTTACACTGAATGCTGCACAAAGCGTCGCTCTGGTGCTCGGCTTCTTGCTCCTCGGTTATGGACTGCAACGCATGCTGCCACAGCTTAAAGCAAATTACGTGCCTGCACCATTGATCGGCGGCTTGCTACTCTTTTTGGCTCTTGCCGTTGCTAAACCTTTTATCGCGCTCACCTTGGACACATCGCTTAGTATGGTCTTTGCCACTCTGTTTTTTGCCTCCATCGGCCTGCGTACGAACGCCAAAATGGCTCGACAGGGCGTGGGTAAAATGGCGCTATTCTTGGGTGTTGTGATGGCTGTAGCGGCATTGCAAAATGTTCTTTCTCTTTTGGTCGGCGGGTTGCTTGGCCTTTCAGCACCGGAAATTCTTCTCCATGGATCGCTCGTCTTTATGGGCGATGTAACCTTAGCCCCATTGTTGCAAGAGCTCGGCGGGGGTGCTGAACTACTGCCGGAGCTAGCTGGTGTTGCTGCTCTAGCTGTGCTGGTAGGGACGCTAATGGGCGGTCAGGTCATGAAACTTCTACAGAAGGGGGTCGACCTAAAACAGACCATCAAACCTCCTTCCCCAACGTTTTCTCCGTACGACTTTATCAAGTGTCTATTTGTTTTTGCGGTTCCGGTGGCGCTCGGTTTCCTGCCAAGTCAACTGGGATGGGGCCAATGGATTTCTCCTGTCGGTGGGGCTTTTCTCGCCGGCTTACTCACGCGCCTGGTTCTTGACCAAACCAAGTGGACGGAACTGGGATTACCGCAAATCAACCTCGTCGGCAATATCAGCTTGTCGCTATTTTTGACCTTTGTGCTGGCTACGGTCCGTTGGGACATGATTCAATTCGTCACGCCTTTAAGTTGGGTAATTGTCCTTTTGCAAGGGGTTCTGGTCATGGTTGGGGCAATTTATGTGTGCTTTAAAGTCTTTGGGAGTGATGCCTTGGCGGCGTACATTGCGGTCGGTCTACCGGGGTTTAGCATGGGCATCCCGGCCTCGACCATGGCAACGTTGCAATGTGTCAAAGAGCAACATGGGGCCCTACCCATGGTCCTCTTTGTTGTCCCCCCGGTGGGGGCCTGGTTGATAAGCATCATCAATCCGCTGATTATCCGGTTATTCTTTTAACCTAAAATCCCTACTGAAATTATAACTACACCGGTTCCTCTACATTGAACGCCTTATAAATGTTCCGTTGTTCCTTCGTTGCCGGATAGATAATACGTGTTCCGTTT
>JAGXSS010000005.1 GCA_018334055.1 Peptococcaceae bacterium | reverse complement strand
CCACGACCAACTTCGATGTTCACATGGGCGATTCGTAAAGTTACACTACCGACTTCCTCGCCAAGGTCCACCGGCAACCACTCGGTCGGTGCTTTTGCTCCGCGCTCCTTCTTCAGCCAGTACCACATCTGCTGCTCTTTCACCCCATGCTGCTGGCACCACTGACTGACGCTCTGGTCACTGGACCGGTACTCGGCCAATCGGCTGGCCCACATTTTGCGACGTTCTTCTTGAGTCATAAAAAGTTCCCCCCTCACCAAATCTCCTAAGGAGATTCTCCCATGAGAAAGGGGAAATGAACACGTGTGTGTCATTTGACGCTTACTTTTCTTTGGTAATCTGCAATATCAGTCCAGGTAGACTGATCTTGCTTCCCACTCAGTATCGAACTCCCCCTTCCTCTATTCCTGGTCAACTTACAATGTTATAGTAGAAAATTTTCTAATAAAATAGCATCACCATATCGGGCGATGTACAAAAAAGGCCCCTCACCTTTTTGGGTGAGGGGCCTGCAAAATGCCCGCTTATCAATATGTCCGACTAGAGGCGGACATTAGATTGCTGCTCAAGCATAACATTTACTAGCTCCGTTCGACTTTGTACTTTGTATTTGGAATAGATGTTTTTGATATGCGTTTTCACTGTGTTCTCACTTATATGTAGCTCACCGGCGATCATTCTGTAGGTTTTCCCTTTGAGAAGCAGAGCCGCAATTTCGCTTTCGCGCTCCGTAAGCTGTCCTAATACCGCCAGATTATCGATCACTTTGTTTTGCCACTCCGGCAGCAATCCGGAAATCGCAGTCAGAAAAACATGATGTTTAAGCAATCTAGTTAGATGTTCATTCAACGGAGGAAGCATGACCAGTGTAACACAAACCACCGCCAAAGCAAGCAGTGTTGAATTTGGGGTCTGCATGCTGGCTGACGTCATAGCACTGCCGATCAGACCGCCCAGTAAGACACCAAGTACATTCGCAGCAAGCCCCGCACCAAGAACCTTGGCCGGATTTTTATCCAAGCTCATCATCTCTCCGAGAATGCTCCACCAAAACAAATCATATACGCCGCAGGCTCCGAGCATAAGTGTATTGACCACAAGATAACTTGCTGCGGAGCGATCAAGGCTCATAAAGGCAATAAAGGAGAACCCGATCATGGCAATGGCTACATAGAGCACGTAAGTTCTGTTTGTTTTTCGAGGCAGATTTCTCATGATGCCAAGAGCAATAATGTAGGGAATAGCCCAATACCAGCTTGTCAACCATTCATGGTGCGCATACGCGGGGCTAAGCACATGGTACATCAGCCCTGAGTTAATGGTGATGACCACAATAAAGAGGCATAAAAACGCCAGGGGCTTTGCAATGCTTTCGGAGCTTCCCTCCTGTTCTGGCGAAGTGAAAGAAGACATTCTATCATCAGGAGGAAGCCGTAGTGCAAACATAAACGCGACCCCAAGCAACAACATGGACAAACCCAACCCTAAATAGGGAGAAAGATGAAGGGCTGTCATATTAATAGCGATCATCAGAATGTTAGAATAAATGAGCCCATCCGCGACAGTCTTTATGCGCTCGTTTTTTGGAGTACCGCTCTTTAAAAAATACCCCCATGCAGCCACACATCCTCCAGACAGAATGGAACTTGACAAAATTGCGGCGCTCCAAAGGAGGGAAGGTGGAAAGAAAAACATCCCCGATGCCAGGATGCAAAAAATAATTGAGCCCTGCAACAAAAACTTTGCAGCCCTCATCGTTCTTATGAAAAAACCACATAAGAGCAACCCAGTAAAATGCATGCCAATCGCCCCGAAGACCATCTGATCTGGCGCTAAGTCAAAAGCGCTGGCAAGCGAATATAAAATCTGTCCTTCAAATGGAAAGGCCAGCGTCCAAGAAAAGAACAACGAAAAAACGAGAACCGATAAATTGCGCTCGCTTAAATTTCTTTTTCCGCCGTCCCCTTCGCCCATCATCAGCTTCCCCCTCGATCAGACCATCCAACTTATTATCTTCATGGCTTGATACTTTCCTAAGCCTTCCATCGGATAGTGTGCGATTAAGTACGCATAAGTGAAAAAAGAGGCACATCGGTAATTCCGAAAATGGCAAGCGACGAGTATGCCACAAAAAGTTGCCAAACATTGATCTACCTTAAGTTTACCGCAGCTTTTGCAAAAATACTATTGCAACTCATATTAGAAGTCATTCTAGTGCTATCTACATGTTAAATGGCTGTGCGCGGCTTGTGTGTGCTGAATCTACTTCCAAAGTAAATGCGGCCGGGTCAAAGCGTAGTTGCGAAAGATCCCCTAAAAGACGACGCAAACTGCTCCTCCGTCCCGTTGCGACACTGCGTGGCTATGTCGCATTCCTCCGTCCCGTTACGACATCTTAACCTACTCTGGCCTTGGCAGGGATAGCCTGCGCTCATGGCGAAAACATTACGTATGACCCAAACAGGTTCAGGAGGTGTTGAGTTGAGTTTAGTAGGACAAAAGGCCCCCGATTTCACCTTACCGGGCACCCACGGTGACTTTAGTTTGCAGGAAGCTTTGATAAGATCCCCGTTACTGCTCATCTTCTACCCCAAGGATGACACCCCGGGCTGAACGAACCAACTTACTGTGGCGCGTGACGCCCATTCTAGTATCCAAGCCTCAGGGTTTCAGGTCGCAGCCATTAGTGCCGATTCTCTTAAATCCCACATTAGATTCAGCGAAAAGTTAGGCCTGCCCTTTCCGTTACTCACCGATGCCGATAAGGCCGTATGCAAGCTCTATGCCGTGCGCATGCCCATTCTTGGCATCCGACGTACAGTCTTTGCCATTTCACAGGACGGCACCATCTTGCACCGCCAAAATGGCGCTCCCGCGCCCACCCTCATCATCAAAAACCTCAACCTTTAAGACCCCATCATAGGGTCTTTTTTATCGGCCAGTCAGCTCCAAAACGTGGTTTAGGTTACCGAAAGGCGCGCGCAGCGTAGAGGGAAATTTAATGCTTCGCCTTCTTGTGTCACGCAATGCTCATTCATTTTTCCAAAATGAGCTTTAATTTTCTTATTCTATCTTCGACATCAATGCCTTTATCATTTTGTGCAATAGTTATTCTCTTAATTTCCACATTCGTCTCAGCATTCTTTACAACGTAGGCGGTGTTTTCGCCAACTATATAATTTTCATCATTGATGATCCGTTGCACATAATGACCTTTCGACAGCTTCTTGTTATCGAACGCCTTTAAAAGCGGCCGGCATATGTTTTCAGAAATTTTGGACTCAGTTTGCATAACGGAAAACTCGTATGGCTTGCTCTCAAAATTATCCCACCAATACTTTCCAAAAGCTTCCTAGACGAAAAACATCGTACTGAATGTAATAATGATTTTACTGCAGTAAGTAAGTTCTACTTTTTTTCATTCTTAATTACTCTCAGTCCTGCTCCAAGGACGTCGGTGTAATACACTGTTGCCTCTCGGCTAATTTGACGGGCGTTTTACCACCGCCATTGTCGTGAATGCTGAACCGTCACTCCGTCAAATCGGTGGTAATCATAACGCCAGTACTATTAGGGGGGCACATGCCAGTCAGTGTGGGTTATGTGGATATGTGGATAAAGGAGAAGCCCCCTAGAAAGGGGGGGTTATTGTTTAGGTAGCTAGACCGCGCTGGCGCGCTGAGTCATGAATGATGCGGGTAATTAGTTCAGACTCAATTATCTCCGTGCCTTTTTGACGGACCGTAAAGAGTGCATTCGTACAGAGATTGTTAATGAGGCGGAGAATACCCCTGGTATCCGAGTGAATGAGTTTAATGGCGCTATCGCTAAAGAGAGGCGAAATGAAGCCTGCTCCCTTCATCTGGTGACGGATATAGTTAGCGGTTTCTTCGGCAGTGAGACCCGCGAGCTTATTAATCTTAAGAGCTCGCCTTAGTTCAGGCTGACCCACGAGAATAAGGGAGAACAGTGAGGTTGAGTCCATGTGTTGGTTTAAAGCAAAGCGGAGCTCCGGTAATAAGGAAGACGAAACATCTTGCGCCTCATCAAGGAAGTCCACCAGGAACTTATCTCCCTGCTGTGAGCGCTGTAACAAAGTCTTGTGAAACAGTAGTCTCGCTTTCTCTAGGAAATACGGAGTCTCCTCTCCGAGCTGCCTGAGCAGCTCGCCGCAGGAATCCTTCGGTCTCATCCCTGCTTGCGCCAGATAAGCAGGTCGAAACCGTAGCGGATCCAGAGAGCTTACCAGATGGCGGATTAGGGTAGACTTCCCTGCTCCGACCTCTCCGGTAAGTACCCCGAGAGAACCGTTCTGCAGCATCAAGTGTAACCTAGCTAAAGCCTCGCTATGCGCCTGCAATTCAAAAAGCATGTGGCCTTCGGGAGTTTAAGACCAGATGTGGTGGGAGCTAATTCCTCCACCTACTTCACTCTTTCGAGAGCCGGACGCGTAAGATCTAGCACAGTAGCATCAGCAAAACGTTTGCCCTCATGCTCCCGAAAAGAGCATTGCCGAAATTGGCAAGGAACACCTTAAGAAGCTGAAAGAGAAAAAAGAGCCGCCTATGCTTGATGAATAGGCACATTTTTGCGATTTTGCTGAGCTCAGCAAAATCGCAAAACAGAATCTCATGCGGAAGGGCTAAGGGCGAGGTAAGTAGCATTTGACGCTTACGATGATAAAATCACTTAACCCTCACTAAGCATTGGTCATTTCAGACCGCAAGCTATTGACTTCATTGATAACCAAATTGGCCTCAGATAGCTGAGGAAAATACCCGCTTTTTCCGGCTATCATTACCATCCCTCGTCCCGAAAGACTTAATAAATCTTTTTGATGGTTCAACCTTGCTTCCTTTGTTGCCCTAGGCATCTCTGCCGGCCGACAGATTTTGGCCGAGAACGGCTCCCGCAGGCACTTGATAAGTCACTGTCCCGGGGAGCAAAGCCGCGAAGTACAGTTCGTTTCGTGTGCGGAATTATTACCACATCGGTAGGATTCGGCACGCTCGTGGGAGAACTATGTGTCATGAAACGTTGCGGAGGTGCAGAATGGGCAAAGACAGCTGGCTGGATAATGCCTCATTACGCGATTTGCAGGAAGTTATGCAGAAGGGAGAACTCACTGCGGAGCAGCTTACGGCCCATTGCCTAAGGCGCATCGCGGAGCACAACAAATGCGGAGCCGGTATCAACGCGGTGCTCGAGATTAACCCCGATGCCATGCAAATCGCTTCAGCCATGGACGCCATAAAACGGATGACGGGTAGCTTCGGCCCTTTGCATGGCATTCCCGTGTTGCTCAAGGACAATATCAACACCGCTGACAAGATGCACACCAGCGCCGGCTCTTTAGCGCTAGCTACCCATATGGCGGGCCAAGATGCTTTTGTTGCCACCCGGCTACGGCGCGCCGGAGCAGTGATTCTCGGCAAGGCTAATATGACGGAGTGGGCTAATTTCATGACGGCAAATATGCCTAACGGTTACAGTTCACGCGGGGGTCAAGTGAAAAATCCCTACGGAGAATTTAACGTAGGCGGCTCCAGCTCGGGCTCGGCTGCGGGAGTGGCCGCGGGTTTTGCTCCCCTAGCGGTGGGCACCGAAACCTCGGGTTCCATCCTTAGCCCAGCGCACTCGTGCTCAGTTGTAGGCATCAAACCCACGGTGGGGCTAGTCAGCCGCTCAGGCATCATCCCCATTGCACACAGTCAAGACACACCCGGTCCCATCGCCCGCACCGTGGTCGATGCAGCCATTATGCTAGGTGCTATGGTCGGGGTCGACGACACAGACCCCGTAACCATCACCCAAATAGGCCACGAGGTCGAGGACTATCTCGCCGACCTAAGCCTAGACGCCTTGCAGGGTGCGCGCCTGGGGCTCGTGCGGCAGTATTTTGCAAGCCTTGATGCCCCCCGCGCCGCGATTTACGACAGCACGATCGCGGCCCTCACCCGTCTGGGTGCGGTAATCGTCGAAGTTGATGAGTACGCTTCGCAAGCAAAACAGGGAGACTACAAGGTGCTGCTCTATGAGTTCAAGCCTAATATTAACGCCTATCTGGCCAAGACTGGTCCCTTTGTGCCGGTGCATAGCCTGGCGGATGTAATCGACTTTAACAGCAGAGACCCCGCAGTACGACTCAAGTACGGTCAGACTGTGCTGGCGGAGTCACTGGAGACGAGCGGGACCCTGACGGAAGCGGAATATATCACGTCGCTACAAGAAAACCGTCTCTACTGCCGCGAGCAGGGGGTAGATCTGGCTTTAACCCGCGACCGGTTGGACGCTCTGGTTTTCCCCGGCAATGCGGGCTGTGGCATAGCTGCCAAAGCTGGCTACCCCTCAGTGACGGTCCCAGCGGGCTATACGGCTGAGGGAAGGCCCGTAGGGTTGACCTTTACCGGCACTGCTTACAGCGAGCACAGGCTGATTAAGCTGGCCTATGCCTTCGAGCAAAACACCAAGGCCCGCATAGCTCCCTCCCTAGGGTCACAACAATGATCGAGCATACTAAACCGTCGCTGTTTGACAGTGCGACAAAAGGGACAGTCCCTTTTGTCGCTTAGAGTTGGTCGCCCCTCGCTAAAGCCGCTTTTCCATAATGCAGCTCTTATATGCCTTGCCCTCCCACTGCACTTCGTCTACCACTTGATATCCCTCTGACTGGTAGAGGGCGACCAAATGGGTTGCGGGCATAGCGGTGTCAAGCCGTAAGAAAGCAGCACCCTGTTCTCGGCCGCGTTCTTCGGCTAATGTGAGGAGCAATCTGCCTAGGCCTTGTCGCTTTAACATGGGCGTCACCGCCAGCTGCGTGACGTACAGCCCAAACACGCCGTCCTTTTCTTCGTCACGGCCAAGCGTAACTGTGGCGATAATCTCACTTCCTTGACACACCAAGTACACGTCATTACCCTCCATGCGCTCACGGGTGATGCCTTCATCTTGATAGGTGCCGGTGAAGTTAAGCCCGCGGCCGATGTGCTCGCGATATGCTTCCCGCACGAGGCGGTGCAAAGCAGGTACATCTGCTTCTGTGGCCAAGCGCACGCTGCAATTGGATATGTCTATCAACCCGCTTCCCCCTTGCGAAAAGTCTATTGTTCTTACTCTGCTATCTCTGCACCTACGCCAACTGCAAGGCACAGCGCACACCCTAAAAACGCTTGTGTGGGCCGATAAGCGCGAACGGGTCAAACCCTAAGCTAGGCCCCCTAAAGGGCGGCCCGTGGCGATGCGCTCGGCCGCAGTAAAGCATGGCATACTCGGGACAAAAGCTGTAACAGCGCAAACAAAGTACGCACCGCCCTACGGTGCGGATTGTGTCATGCTCGAGAAGGAGATTGTCGGTGGGACAAAGCCGCACGCAAAGGGTACAGCGCGTACAGCGCGCCGGGTCCGGTGCCAAGGCGTCGCGGAACTTGTGCAGATGGCGGCGATAAGGGGCACGTTGCAAGAGCCCGGCCACAGTCGAAAGCGTATTAAACCCACGATAGAATAGCCGGCCCTGTGCTATGTGCTCGGCAAGCCGTTGTACGCGAAACGACGAATGCCGCAGGTATTTTGCTTTGGCCGGAGGCGCGTCGGTGTGTAAGGGCCAGGGCAGAACCGGCACGGAGACGTTGCTTGGCATATGAAAGTGTTCTCCCCACCGTACCTCGAACCCTCGCGCTCTCAGCATAGCGGCCCCTAAGCTGGCTCCGTCCCCCGACCACAGCCACTGCGTGCAAAATACAAATGCGGGCTTAGCAGGGCGCACTTCGATTTCAACGATAAAGCGCTGCATAGGAAGAGGCAGGTCGGAGCCGTATATAGGGTAGCCAAATCCAACTAGGTCTGACGCGGCGACTAACTCCGCAGCGCGTCCCGCCGCTATCTGCTCAATGGAGTACGCGCTGGCCTCAATGCGGCGCTGGCTAAGCGCAGCGGCTAGCTCGTTGGCTACCCACCATGTATTCCCCGTTCCTGAAAAGTAGAAGATGCTAGCCTTCGGCATCAGTAGCCCCCATTTCTTTGCACTTCCTACCAAGACATGATTGGCTAGTTCAAGAATTTGTGCCTGTGAAAAGCGCCCTCTTTAACACAACTAGATGGCGGAATGCCAGCCGCCCTTGTTCTAAAGCAAGCTGGACAGGGCGAGGCCACCAAAAAAACAAGTGCATCATCCCTCTCGTGAGTAAATGCAACATCGTAGTAGCATGAGTTACCATGACCTTCAAGGGTTTCATACCAAGACGAGTGGCTCACTTGTACCATGACAGTGGCTCATTTTCACCGTGGCGCTGGCTCATATACGACCGTGATGGCGGCTCTCCGGAACCGCATTATGCAAATCGGTCTAGTGATTAGAGCGACAGTCAGTCAGTGTTGCCAGAAGCACAGGATGAGAGAACTGCAGAAGTGGCACTGGTCAAAATACCGCTTTATAACTTCAAGCGTTCCGGAGGGACTAATCCAAATAAGCCGAAAAGTTCTTCGCTTGACAATTTTGACTTGAGGTCGATGGAAACATTGTCCACCAATTCATCAAAAAGCAATTGCTTTGTCTTTAAGATTTGCTCAATCCGTTCCTCAATCGTATCCTCGATAATGTACTTATAGACATTAACTGGGAAGGTCTGGCCGAGGCGGTGGGCTCGGTCCTCAGCCTGATGTAGCACGGCAGGATTCCACCAGCGGTCAAAATGAAAAACATAGGACGCATCCTGTAAATTCAGCCCTTGTCCGCCGGCACGGAGGGAAAGAATGAGCACCTTATGCTCGCGGTTGTCTTTAAAGGTCTTAATGATCATGTCGCGATGTAGTTGTGAAAGGTCGCCGGTATACAGAAGCGGATTAAAATCCCTGAGGTTCGACGCTATGGCCCTTGCTCCATAGGTAAAATCCGTGAATTGAGAAAAGACTAGCGCCCGGTGTCCCAGAGATACGAGAGTGGTCAGCCTTTCTCGAACATCATTAAACTTCACTGAACTCCCTGTTGACGGACAAAAATTGCATATTTGTTTTAATCTCATAATGAGCTCAAGAATGTTTTCTACTTTAACATCCTCGCCGCTTGCCTTTAGCTGGATAATACCTTCTTTTTCTGCCCGCTCATAGCATTCGCGCTGCCGCCTATTCATGATTAGAGATATCTCACTGACTATTTTGGGTGGAAGTTGGGGGAGCACGGTTTTTTTCTTCCGGCGAAGCTGTAATCTGTTATGTCTTTCGCGGAGTTCAAAACCCGGTTTGAGCCTCGGCGATGTTTCCCCTTCTCTAAGACTCGTTACAAATTCGAGAATAGAAGCGAGATCATCTTCCTGATTTTCAAGTGGTGTGCCCGTAAGGGCCCAAGCCCGCTGTCGATTCAGAAGTTTGCATTTACGACTGATCTCCACATCACGATTCTTAATTTTCTGTGCTTCATCAAGAATCACAACCCCCCATGCCCGGCGACGGGGCGGTGATTGAGCGTTGTCGGTACAATCCGACCGGAAGGTTTCATAACTAGTCAGATAAATATGGGCCGGCGCAGCCCATTGCCATGTTCGCTCTGTCGTTGTGCCGCGAATGGTGGAGGTACGCAATTCCGGAGCCAAGTAGTGGATTTCTTTTCGCCACTGACCGACTAGGCTCGCCGGGACCAGCAGCAGACACGACTCAATGCGGCGTTGCAGAAAAAGGATGCGTAGTGCGCCTATCGCCTGAATGGTCTTCCCAAGCCCCATGTCATCTGCCAGCAACAAGGCATCCCGCGAAAGTAGGGTTCTTATGCCTTCAATCTGATAATCGAACAAAGTCAACGGCCATGCCAACGGACCGCTTTTTGATAGCAAGATTTCTGTTGGCGGTTGGAGCAAGTAAGCTAAACGCTTGGCAAGAGATATTTCCGGTTCAGCCTGATTATCTTTACCTTGCTTATTGTTAACTTGCCAACGTGGCGAGGCCGGCTCTCCGCGTGTCGGCATTGCCAAGTTTGACCCCAATGCACTCTCGGTTAACAAACCGCCGGCCAGTGCCACACTGCCGCGGACAAAGTGGCCGGATTGCGTCTGCCCAGAAATATGATTAATAGGCACATCTATAAGACATTGGCTCAGCAATGAAGTCGGTGACGACAATGCGTCGCCATCCGCTGCAGATAAACCTTGCGGAGCCGATAGAATTACCGATGGTACGGACAGCCCTCTAGGGATATGCTCGTTGAGCTTTACTGACCGCCTAAAAAACCCAAACCAGCGCGCATTCGGAGAGGCATGAGCCAACTTTTCCTCCCACCAGATTGCCTCTTTCGGCATTATCCCTGCCCCTTTATCTGGGCTATCTCCCGCAGCCCGGTCAATGCCCGCTCAAAGGGCTCAATGAGCAAGCCCCGGCTTAACAATTCATGCAAAAGCTTCACTTCGGTTGAGTCTTCAGGAGGTTTTCCGGGATACCAAAAGAGATTTAGGGGTTCTTCCGCCTCTATCGGCTCTTGTACTTCGGTTGCCGAGTAAAGAAGGGGCTTAATTGCCGGCGCGATACGGCAGACAGGAATCGATAACTGTATATCTTGACCGAAAAGTTCGCTGCCGACTTCTTCAGCGCGACAAAACAGCAGGCACGGTACTTTGGGACATAAAGAGAGAAGCGACATGGTTACATTTTTTACTGCGTGGCGCTTTAGATCTTCTTGCCGCCAGAGAAAGGTATGTGGAGTCTCGATGCGATTATACGTAAATTCTATCGGTTCACCGCGTGCATTGATCAAAAAAAGAGCGGCCAGATAGCCAGAGCCTTCCTTTACAGGCTGAATCGCTAAATATCCTGCTATGCCATAATCGCTTAATTCATCAGCATCACGAAAAGGAATCGGCATTTTAAGTGACCTCCCCCGTGCTTAGCCGTGGTTATTGTTGTTATCTAATCCTATTTCCGTCTCTACCTCTAAATTCTTATCCTCGGCATAGTTAGGCTCAAGGCCCCCAACCTCTATTGTGGGAGTATAGCCGGAATCAAGCCTTTTAAGGTCCCATTCCGTAATCCATCCTTTTACATACTGCCGCATCCGCGCACTGCTCATCTGCTCAATAGATTGCACTGCCGGCGGTTCCCAATCATAGGCGCTGGCATGTATGGATTTAACTTTTTCATAAGTTTGCGCCAACAACTCTTTGTCCGGTGCTCTTAAAAGCATCGATTCGTTTTGAATGATTCGCATTCCTCTTTCGGCGTGGCTGGCTAGAAGAAGTTCGTTTTCAGTTCCCTTGGCCCGCAATTTGTTAGGTACTTTTTCAAAGTCATCTTTTCCTTCCAAGATGATGCTCTGGAACGCTTGTATGATTGCCAAGACTGATGTTAAACCCGCGACACTTGAACCTTCTGGTTTTCCCATCCACCGCGCAAGTTCCGCATAGGACTTGGCCCGCTGTAAGAGTGAGTATCGGCCAATCAATTCCACTTCGTCAATCAGCAAGACCCATCCGGAGTAACCTGCCGCCAAGATGAGACGGGCAACAAACTCAAATCTTTGCAAAGCCAGTTCGTTCGCTGCAATTCTCTCAATCTTATAAGTCACCGGTTCTCGACATTCCTTAAGATATTTTCGAATTTCTCCAGCTTCTATTCTCGCACCGGACCAGAACCGGATAATGCGGTCGCTGAGCTCAGGCTCGTTAGACATTCGCTCAAATAAAAATAGCGTAGCGGCAAATCTCGCATTAAGGCCGGCATCCCGGTGTGTCCATTGATAAAAGTCAGCATACTCTTGGCTGTTGAATTTCAGCGCAGTGGCAATTTCGGTCATCGCATTGCCCCGTTTGCCGGGCACAATGGCAGCTTCTAACGCCGCCTGAAATAGCTTCGCAGGCTCAAAAAGAGGGGTCTCTTTGCTAACAACAATTTTACTGCAGACAAAATTCTGCTCGAGGGCGAGATGCCGGAGATATTCGAGGAGGTGAGATTTTCCCGTGCCGAAATCACCCGCCACTAACATTCCTTCGTTGCCGCCGCTAAGCATACGCTTTGTGCCTTGAAGTTGCCGTCGGAATTTCTCCTCTATCTCTGGCTGATTCGAACCTAACACCGCGACGGCGTCTCGATTTGGCACCCCATTGCGCAGTGCTTCAATAGCACGTTTACTTTTCACCCGGTCAGCAATATTCATGGTGCACCTCCCTCAACCTTTAGTCTGCGACCCGATTTGCTAGGCGAACCATTGACGCCATGGGATTTTGTCTTTGCCGGTCTTTAACTTCATCCCAAATTCGCAATTTTAAGGCGTCATAACCCCGCAAACCCCGCTTGTCATCACTCAAAAACTCCTTAGGCGCAAGCACAATAACAAGGAGGCCTTCCATTTCGTCCGTGCCGTCGATGAATTGGCGAAGCAGTTCATAGGCATCCAGCACCGCAGGGGTGGAATAGAAAAAACCATCAGCGGGATTCTTCGATCTAGTCGCCGCGAGATAGCGAGTAATATCAAGCACGAGCATCAGGCCACTCTTACCGTTTATCCTGAGCCAGTGGGTAAGAGAAAACAACAAATGCCGGGCATTATGCCGGGCTATTTTCTGAAAAATAAGGGCTTTCCTTAAAGTTGAAATTAACCGCAGCTCGCCGCGCAACCATTCTTTAATCGCAGCGCTCAGATAAACAGGCGCGCTCGCTGTGTCCAGTTGATTTAGGCAGAGACGAACCATGGCAATTCTAAACTCCTGACTCATCGCGAAATCACCAAATATTTCTTTTTCTAGGTATGAATGCAGCTCGTTTCGTAAAAACATCTCCTCACGGTCATTGAGCAATGCTATATTCTGCAGATTAAAGTCCTCGCGGTGCTCCGGTAACTGATATTTCTTTTGGCTAAAAATCTTGCGAACAAAGACATTTGCTAGATCATCCCAGTCTATTTGTCGAGCTACCTCATGAAACAGCTTGTCAATCATGTGAATTTTTGTGGAAGCGGCATCAATCGATGCATAAATATAGCTTTCGTCCTCGGATGCTGCGCGCAGTGACGCAAGTAATTGGCTATGGTCAACATCCTCCATCGGGACACAGAATTTTACTGCTGCGCCGCCACGTTTAACGAAATCATGCAGATACTCGCCACGAATCATGTCTAACCATTCTTTTTTAGTGGTGTACATGCCACATGCCTCCTAATCCTTCGCAAAGGCAATCCCATAATAGATTTTTTCTTGCCCTTCCTGAGTAATGACTCTAACGGTCCGACTGGAGGAACCTCTGTCCGAAAACCTCAGGACAAACCCTTCCCTCGTGTTTGCTACGCCACTCCGGTCAAGAAGATAAATGTCCCTTGCAAATTCTTGTCGTGGATATTCCTTGGCCTGCCCCGGAAGCAACGTCAACAACTTGTATATCTCGAGAAGGGGTATCACCATCGCCTTGCCGCTTTGGTCCATCCCGCGACTTTTTCGGAGAGTGTAATAGGCCGAGAATAGACTTTCTAGAAACATCTCCGGCTTAAATCTTTCGGGTTTATTCTGTAATGTCTTGAGATGTTTGATTAATGCCGAGGGCCTTAAATGTCTACTTTTGGTCTTATCAATTTGAACCGCAAGCTCACTTGGCAAAATACGAATGAGCAGAGGATAGCAGTATAGGCTTTCATCCTGTTCAAAGATTTTCACTCCCATAGATTCGGCCATTCCCAGAAGCTCCTCTGGAAACGCCTTGCTGGCAATATAGCTTTCGCTGTCGAAATCCCACCCTTCCTTGGTGTTGGCAAATTGCTCCTTCAGCGCGGCGATGGCCTGCTCGGTAGATTCTATCGTTTTCTTGAGCTCACGGAGGCTCCCTGTCTTGACTGCACCATGAATTTTCTTTAAGGAGATGAGCACAGAAGTTGCGGCTTTTACTGTCGCGTCTACATCGTTTTCCGTTTTTGCTAGTGCGTTTTCAAAGCCATGCGTAGAGTTGTTTTCCATTTCATTATTTCCCTCCATTTGACTAGCCTACCTCCATCCTTCAAGCAGGCATTTCCTTTTTTCAGTTTCGCTTAGAACAATCCGGCAGTCCTCCACCGCCCAGGCCACCACCAGCATTTCTTTGCCCAGCAGCAGTTCCAGCGGCGTTTGACCAACAAAAAACGGCCGGCCGGCTACTTTTGACGTTTTAGGCGATTGTGCGTCTTACCGCCACCCATGGCCGGAGTGAGCTTGACCACACCGAAAAGAACGAAGCGCATTCAATCTTGCTTTCTCTGAGATCAGGTAAATTTAATGGGCTTTCTCCTTTGGTTTCCTCAAATACACTTCTCCGCGGTTTACACAATTCAAACAGTGTCTTCACGCCTTACTCCGCAACTTTCTCCATTGTGCTTGCCTTAGGTACTAGCCTATATGTAATATTCAATATCGCCTTGGTTTTCCCTTTTCAGCCCTTTCGTCATCCTGCTAATCCTGATTCTTAACGATGCCCAACCTTGCGGGCTGGCCCTTGGCATAATCCAACCAAATGCAGGTTTGCTGCCAACAGCGACATCAATTGGGATGCTGGGGAAGGGCGCGAGCTTTGGAAAATTTGTTTGGGTCTGTTGATTCCTGCACTAAGGACGACGGTGTAATACACCGTCGCTACGATAAACCACCTTTTCAGTAGTAGCAAGATGCTATTAGGGCGTCGTTTTAGCTAATTTAGGCTCTGTTCCCACTCGGAACGCTCTATAGACACAATAATTTGGCTAGCTTATGATTTTGTTGAGGCAGAGTCGGAGTTGCAGCAGTAGCATCAATGCGACGTATTTTAGGCTGGCCGTAAAGTAGTTGCCCAGCGTGCTACACGCTATAGCGCGCACTCCAGCTGTTCGGAAAACCTAGTCTATTGGCATATGCGTAACGAATTAGTTGCCCATGATGCTGGACCTCGTGTTCCAGCAGCGCTAAGAGTAGGCCGATGTTTAACTCCTCTGCTGTAGAGGTTCGTACAAGTTCGATTAGGTCCAGAGCAGTCTGTTCAAGCTTGTTAAGTATTAACCGTTTGTCAAAACAGTCCTGCAAACTACAGGAGAAACCTTTCCATGACCCGCTTTTCAACGCCGCTAAATAGCTTTCTCGAGCTCCAACGATGCACCAAGCCTGTTCGCCAATCCTATTGGATGGTGCACCGAGGATAGCCAAAGCTAACCCGGCCTCGGGAATGAAGCTGTAAAAATCAGCGGTTAACTCGAAGGCCTTTAGGACCCTGTTAATCACGTGCTCCAATGGATTAACCCCCTTGTTTCCATGTGCTGCGATCTAAGCCATAGACGATTAGCCGATAAACGCGGTTATTGGCTAATCCCTGCTCCTGATAATCGGGGACAATCCCATACCCAAGCTCACCACTATTGTTTTCCCTATCGATATTCCAAACACAGATGGTACCAACTACCTTGTGCGATTGCCTGTGCTCAATTGCCCAAATGAGCCATCTGTTGCCATCAACCCCCCGATTCATCTTATCAATGTAGGCGAAGGTTTCAGCGGCGGTTTCGTCTGGTTTAGTATCCGTATGCTTATGCATACGAGCGTCCTGGCGCATCGCAAATAAGTCCTCGACATCATCATGACTCATTCTTCTGAGCAATAGCCGACTTGTTTCAAGGGCAGGAAACGCGGTAAAGTCACTCATATTTCTTATCATTCCCTTCGCACTGTAGACAATTGAGGAGTGTGGCAAATGGTGGGGGCAACCTGAAGATCGAACTTCGCTTACAATGTCCGTATTTCCCGAAGGCGTCGCTCCGATAACGGTAGTACTGATGAGTTTTGATTGGTCAAACAAACCGATATAGAACTCTGCTACTTCTTTGGCTTCTTTGGCTTCTTTGTCATACCACAAATGAGGTGCGATTTTTTGCATTATTCTCACCCCTTCTTTGTTTCTTTGTCCGTTTTCTTGTCCTGTGTTTTGCTCCGTTAATTTCGACCGTTTAATCGTGCCATCCGTTCGATGCTATCGCCAAGCATTTATCAAGCGGCTCTGGTACCCTGTTGAATCCTGTTAGCGTCATAGAGGTAGTCAATTTTCGGTCTACTTTCGCTTAACAATTTCTTTAATCAACCCTTTTGGTAACTTGCCAAAATCTGCCTTGAGCAGCCGATCTTGAAAGACATCTCGGCTACACGCGGAACCGCAGCATACACACAATCTCTTGCCATTCTTGTTGACACATGTCATTCTAAATTTAAAATTCGCGCTTTGTAAGGAGAGGACAAATTCATGAAAATGCTATGCGAATTTATCCCATCAAGTCTGAAGGAGAACAGGGAGTGGCTGACGGCTTATTTACACAGCTTGAGCGAGCCCATGGATTCATGGGCAGAGGATAATCTAGACAAGTGCACTATCTTTTCAGTTATAGACCGAGGGACCCACATAGGGTTTATAGGGGCTCAGGGACAGACCCTGTGGTTTTTCTATGTAGACGCTCGCTACTTGTGGTCCGCCCAAGATATTTTTGAGGAGGCCGTTAAGAGCCTGGACATAAAGAATGTATACCTCCGGACGTCAGATCAGCTCTTAGTCAGCCTAGTTATGGACTGGGAGTTTGACAAGGAGAAGGGCGCATACTTCTTCCAGGATGGGTTCCAAATTGAGCGTCCAGACCTCAGCTTTGACAACATTGACTTTACTCAGGCAACTCTGGCAGATCTGCCCTATATTCAACAGGAGACCAACAACTTTTTCGATGAATCGGATATTGCGAGCGGAACTATTTTCATGCTTCGTACCGGAGAAGAGCTCTTGGGCTGTGGGATATCTGTGCTGAGCAGATACCATGTGGGCTATGCAAGCATTGGCATGGTGACTTGCGCTAAGTATCGTCAACAAGGGGTAGGCAAGTACATTTTGTGGAGTCTTAAGGAATGGTGTTATGATCAAGGCCTTAAGCCCTTGGCGGGATGTTGGTACTACAACACCCTTTCGCGAAAAACCCTAGAAAGCGCAGGACTAGTTACTCGCGCTCGGGGCCTGAAGGCGATTTTGCGCGAAAAGGAAATAGTCCCCGAGCGCACGGGTAATCCTCCGGGGGAATTGGTGTAAAAAAGAGAGCTGGGCCAAAAATTGCTTGCTCAGAGAAGGGGTGCGCAAAGAAAAGGCTACTCCGGCACTGTTATCTTCACCAAGCACGCGCCGCAATCCGTGCGATACGGCCCTGGGCTGGCCGAGCATGACACCGAAGGGCAGCAGGCAGGGACAGGCAGGGAAAACCGCTAAAACCCGCGATGGCCGCGCGTCGATGTCCGCGCGTCATGGCGTGGCTCCAGCGAGGCGAATATGCACTCGGCTGGCATTGGCGTCGATTCTAATCTCGAGTTTTTGCGGCGAAGTATCGAAGTTAAACGACGTGTAGACCTGGCCTTGTCTGCTCCATGCGCCGTCGACGCGCACAGAGCTAGCCTGCGGAGAAACGACGATTCGCGCGGCTACGTCGTGAGGAATAACGATTTCAGCGTTTGACGCATTGGCAGTGACGCGGACGATTGAGATTCCATTCCGCGCCGGCAAAGAGAGCGAGCTATGGCTGGCGTTAAGCACTAGGTTTAGCTCGTATACATCAAGGTGTCTTAAATCTATCTCGCCCCTGCCGGCCGCAGAAGTTATGTCGAGCGAGAGCGGTAAGCCCCGGCTTAGCTCAAGTTCCCATCTATCAAGAAGGGAGGTGCCAAGCGTTACCCTGCGGCGGCCGCGTGTAGCGCCGATAACCAATTGCCCCGGTCCCGCAGGACCCGGTTCGCCCCCGGTAAAGGCAATGCTTGGCGCATGACCATAAGTCACCATGCGGTAAAAAGACGGCGAGTCGTCAGGCAGAGAGCCAAGGTTGAGCACGCCAGCACTAAGGTCGATTTCGACCCGCGCTTCGGTTAGCCCCCGCAGCAATTCGGAATGCTCGACACGCGCGCCTTTTCCCCACTCGCTAGGCCGCGCCGCCGGTGCCCAGAAAAAATAACCTACCGCTGCGAGCATCATGACCATAAGGAGCACAGTCGCGAGCTTACCTCCCCGCCGCCCAAGCAGGATTTCCAAGCCCAACGCGACTACAAGTAGCGGCCACAAACGCCACAAATGTCCCCAAATATCAGCGGGCAGGAAGCCGAAATTTCGCAGAAGCAGCACGATCCCAGCAAAAACTAGGACGATCCCCCCGCTCATAGCTTGCGCCTCAGGTCATGTGCGATTACGGCAAGTCCGCCCATAATAAGCACACCGGGCCACAACCAGCGCGGGTCAATCCACCATAGGAGGTTAAAATTGCGTAGCAAAAGAAAAGCACCCAGCACCACAATCGCGGCGCCCAGCACAGCTCTTGGCGCGTGGGAGGGACGCGTCGTTGACGTCAAAGCCTGCTCCATGCGCTCGCCAAATGCTTCTGCCGTGTCCGCCAGCTCCTCGATGTTCGCCTCGACCACTTGGGTCGGCGACGCCACCCGCATGGACTCTTTGGGCACAATTAAGGCCATGGCGATGTAGGCGACAAGCCCCATGCCGTCAAAAACCACTAATGCTGCCATGCCTACCCGTACCAAAGTAGGGTCAAGCCCAAAGTAATCGGCCAGCCCGCCGCACACTCCCGCGATGACGCGGTTATCCCTACTTCGGTAAAGACGCTTCTGCATAAGAATCATCCCTTCCTGTAGCATCTTGAGAAGTAATACGTTCAGGAATTGATGTGGTTTCAGGTGTGCTCTACGCTCTTAATGTATTTATACCGACTCATAATCATCGCTCTAAATGCACTATTTGACAAATTTTCATCTTGCTGGACATCCGTGCCTCGCTCTATTAATTGCTCATAAATTAGCTCTGCATATTCACTATTTTCTTTTAACATTCTGGACTGATTCATTTATGGGTGAGGGTAATGGCAGCGCTACCCCCCGCGTCCAAGTGAGTGATGATATTACAGCGATATGGCTTTCAAGCCAACGGCTCGGCACCAGGCATGTCCCCTTGGCGTCACGCGGGCCAAGAAGCTTGAACCCAACCTTGAGTCGCCCACTGCTTTGTTTATCCGGTGCATGCGAAATCTGAATGCCGCTATCGGTGGCTTCGAGCACTGCTAGCAACTTCCGGTTCTGCCGAGGGTTAAACGGCAGACGATACTTGATTGCCTTCTCCTCGACTTCGTCGAAAAGGTAGCTGAAGCCATCGTTCATGGGGCAAAAGGGACAGTCCCTTTTGGCGGGCATCAGTTCTTCCGCAAGGAGATTTCGGGCAAGATAACGCGGAATTCTTGGTCAGTTTCTTGGTGCTTCCGCCAAACTACAAAGTTGACTTTGGCACCTGTGTAAGCATACCCGCCATCTAGCAAAGGCTGTAATTGTTTTTCCATGAAGCTTTTGGACGCTTTAAAGACCACATCGCCCTGTGCATTGACCCAACCATCCTTGTGATGTAGAAGCGCGTCGCCACTTTGCAACCCTGCGGCCACTTCTTGACGGCATCTTAAAAAGTCAATGAAAACGTCCGCTAGCGCGAGCTGCAACGACACCTCTTTAGGTTCGGGGTAGTGTTGCAGTTCTTTTTGCTTGACCAGATTTTCGACATCGATATTGTCGAGGAAAGTGCCGTTATAATGCACGGCCAGCTTCTTTTTGGCCCGCGTTAAGGCGACATAAATCTGGCGTATATCTTCCTGAGTGGGATTATATAGCCCCTCTAAGAGCAAAAACACATTGTCAAACTCTTTGCCCTTGGCTTTGTGGATAGTCGAGACAAATATTGTTTCCCCGCGGTAGTTGTAAAAGTCTTCTAACCGGCTCTCCCGTACAAAAGTTTCGAAGTCTGATATATACTTTATTTTGCCACTGTCATCTCTGAACGCACGAAACATGCGGAGAGTTGGCTCGAGCATCGCACTGCGCCTGTACTTATCCTGTAGTATTCGTCGTGCTGCTACGCAAATTTCATCGTCCACCGCTGGACGTGTTCCGTCCCCCTTGAGCAACCCTAGCAGGTAGCGCATTTCGTCGAGGTCGTACAGCTTAAAACCGTCATTGGTTTGTATTAGTTTGGCGGGCACCCCACACGCTTGCAGCAGAGTGGTTAATCGCATAGCTTGCTCGTTCGTGCGTGTTAGCGCGGCGGTAGTCCCCTTCAAGTCGGCTCCGGCGATAGCGGCCGCCAAAGGCGAGAGCAAGTTGCGGCTATTATAGCTAACCACCCGTACGGAGCCGTTTTCTTGTCGCTTGGGTTGAATCGGCACGCGCTTTAGTCGACCTTGCATCTGCGCGGCAAACTGGTTAGCGAAATCTACTAAATTGGCCTGGCTGCGATAGTTCTCCAACAAATGATGCTCTCTTGCCCCATGTTCCTCAATAAACCTAGCCATATACTCCGAGCTCGAATGTCGGAACTGAAATATGTTCTGGTCATCGTCCCCCACCATGATGACGCGCATGCCGTCGTTCTGAGCGATGAGGGTCTTCACCAAGTCGTATATCGCCTTATCCATATCCTGAGCCTCGTCGATCACCAGCACAGTCTTGGCCAGCCGGCTCTGCTCAACCTCGTCCGCCTCTATACGCGCAATCGTGCTCCGTATAATCTCTTCGGACTTTTCGATACTCCCCACTTTGCCCAACAAATCAAAGCAGTAGGAATGAAAAGTCTTGATTTCAATGAACTGAGCGGTCACCCCAATAAGCGCGCGTAATCGGGCCTTAAACTCGGTGGCTGCAGCGCGTGAAAAAGTAAGCATCAAGAGCTGCTCAGTCTTTACATCCTCCATGAGGACGAGCGCTGCTAATTTATGCACCAAGACGCGTGTCTTGCCGCTGCCGGGTCCCGCCAAAACGCAAATATACTTGCTATCCTTATCGTTAATCACCTGCAACTGTGCCACCGACAGCTCGCCAAACAGCTGCCTAAACTTGGCAGGTGTAATGTTGCTACTGATTTCTCCTTGCCGCGCCCCCGGAAAGTGTTTGGCGAGAAAGCGCGAGTAATTGAGCTGAAAATAGTCGTTTACGAATTGCAGCGCTTGCTCATAATCGGCAATCAGCTTGCGCGCATATTCACCGACGATGTGTATTTGCTGCACTTTGTTTTTGTAATATCCCTCGAGCTGGCTGTAGTCTTCGTTGGTGTAGCGCTTTTTAAGATCCTCGTGGGTGCGCTCGATAGTCATTGGGTTGTAGAGCACGAGGAAGCCGCCCTCTATCTTTAGTGCGTCAATCCGCGATAGGTAAAACAAGGCCTCCTCAATATCGTCAATCGTAATTCTAGTCTTGAAAAGGTCTTGGCTCTCCTCGTAAGATCGCTTTAGCTCATGCACCGAGAACTGCACTAACACTTCCTCTTTGCCCGGCACCGGCTTGTTGGCATGGCTTTGCGCATACAGATACCCTAGAATAAACTTGGCGATTTCGCCGCGACGCTCTAGACGTTGCCTCAATTGCGGGCCCGACTGTATGCCCCTGAGATGAACATGATTGGCTGAATGGCTAGCGTTGGCGCACTCTGCCAGCTTGCATATTTTCCAAAAATTAAGCACGGCACGAATCTTCTTCGTACTTGTGGCTAAGCATCCCGAGGCCGCAGCTGCTTCGTTTAACTCCTTTAAATTTACTAGTTGCTCTGATTCATCGACCACAGTCGCCAGGTATCTTTCAATGCCGGTATAAGACACCAGAACATCTAACGATTTGTTCACTTTTTCGTTTCGCTGAATAAAGGCGCTGAGATCTTGAGCATCTGCCAAAATGCCTGCTCCACGCAGGCTGGTCAGCACCCTAATCACTGTTTCGAGCTTGATGCTGAGCACTTCTGCCATATAGTCGGCCTGCACCACCGCCTCATCGTCCTCACCCGTAGCTAAGCTTTTGCTGCGGCTAGATATCAGGTGCTTTATAATTCGCGTGGCGTCCTTACGATCGCTGTCATCAAACTCCATACAGGCGTCAATCCGTTCGACAGCATCCTGAACATTGCGGGCCAAAATGCTATCGGCAAACACGCGGGTAACATTTTGCCCGCGTTTAACATAACCAGATTGCTCTAGTGCGGCAATCGCCGTTTTCACCCGCGTCTCTAGCTGATGCATGGCTTCGTCCCAGCCTGCGGCGCGGGCAATCTCAAGCGCGCTCTGTGAGACTTTTTTTCTCAGACGGGTGAGGCCTTTTATTGCCTGCCAAATTTGTTGAATTTCTTTGCTACTTATTTTGGTTTGCGTGAGCAAGGTCAAATGCTTGTTGAGGTCGTCCTCATGATACAAAACATAGCAATCGGCAGTTATATTCGCGTCTCTGCCGGCACGGCCCGCTTCCTGCACATAGTTCTCCAAGGAGTCCGAGATTTCGTAGTGGACGACTAACCCTACGTCTTTTTTGTCGACACCCATGCCAAAAGCCGAGGTCGCCACTATGGTGGGCACCCTTCCCTCCATAAAGGCGTTCTGGTTAGCGGACTTTTCGCGCACATCCATCTGGCCATGGTAGGGCAAGGCTTCAAATCCATCCCGCGAGAGCCGATCCGCCAAAGCAAAGGCCGTCTTTGTGCGCGAAACATACACAATGGCCGGGCAGTTTTTTTCTTGGACTAAGTTGCGCAAGGTCTCATATTTGGCTTCGTCGCTTATTCGTTCCAACACGCGAAAAGTAAGATTCTTGCGAGGCGCGTTCGTGGTAAAGAGCACGAGTTCTAGTCCTAGTTTGTCTTTAAAATACGCACAAATATCTTCTACTACCTTTTGCTTAGCGGTGGCGGTAAAGCAAGATACCGGAATACCGTCCACAAGCTGCTTTGCTACCTGCAGCTCTTTGATAAACTCCCCGATATAGAGGTAATCCACCCTAAAGTCTTGTCCCCACGCCGAAAAACAGTGCGCTTCGTCAATGACAAACCGAGCAATTGTTCGGGCCAGGAGCATCCGCTTGATGGTGCGCGACCGCAAAGACTCGGGCGAAATATAGAGTATCGCCGCCGAGCCATCTTCTACACGCTCTAGCGCCTTGGCCCGCTCAATGGGGTCAAGCAACCCGTTGATAGCTACCGCATCGGTGATGCCGATCTTTTCTAGGTTGTCGATTTGATCCTTCATCAAGGACTGTAACGGCGATATAACTACGGTCAGTCCGCGCACGTTTTGCCCCGCCATCAACGCCGGCACCTGAAAAGTAGCGCTTTTCCCCCCGCCGGTAGGGAATACGACCAAAATAGACTTGTTCGCAATAGCGGCCCTGACAGCGTTTTCTTGCAGTGGTTCGTCCCCAAATTTGCGGAAATCGTCAAACCCGAAGTAGTTTTTTAGTGCCTTGTGTGCATCTATGAACTCATCGCAGTAGGCACAGCCCTTTAGGCACCGCCTGTTTCTGAGCAGATACATAATGGCCTCGATTTGCGGAAAGTTCTTTAGCACCCACCGCGGTGTTAAGGAGGCCCTGTCACGGGTGTCGATGACGGCAAGGGCATAGGCCAACGCCACAGGTTCGGTGGCCATCAGCTTAGCCCAATCGGCGCGCTCACACACCAGCCCGGCAAAACGCGCCTGAATAAGGCCGACAGTATCCGGAACGTTTGCGTAATAATCCACGAAACTAAAGAAGTCACGAAACTCTTTGCGCTTTCTTAAGAGCTGGTAATATATTTGTTGCAGGGAGTTATCTAAGCGGCGAAATGCCAAGATTTCATCTTGCAATAGCTCTCTGGTCTTTTTAGCGTCTGCTAAGGGATTGTTCAGCTCCCCAGTCATAAGCTTTTCGTCTTTGCCCAGGCTGTGGTATGGCCTTTTCGGGAACATCAGCGGCGACAAGTATAGCGTATCGATGACGTTCCAGCGCAACATGGGGCGTTCCGCCAGTGCCTCGCGCATGTAGAGCAAGTCGTGCGCTAATACATTGTGTCCACAGATGTAGTCGTGTGCCACGAGAAATTGTTTAAGCGCTGGCAGAGACTTTGAGTGTAGCTCGGCGCCACTGTCGTCAGTCGCCCCAATATCCAAGACGGTCTTCTTCTTGCTGTGGATTTCGAGGTCCACATAGGCGATGCGCTTCACCTTCTCCACCTCAACTCTCACTTAGGCCGTACTACAACCTGCATTCCCGCCACCCGCATCTATGATGTAACTATCGATTTGGCATAAACCATTGAAAATACAGGGTTTCACAACATGTTTCAGTTGAGCATCTCATACATGTCCTACATAAAAAAGCACATGCAGGAATCCGGGTTACGCACTGCGAGTCAGCGAGGTTCTCTCTAAGCAGAAGCAGCTCTATGAAGCGCTTGGCATAAACCCGCCAGCATAGCTAGGCGTTGTCGAAAATCTATGTAGTAACATTCATTTATCATCCGTTACTTCCTGCAATAAACTATTGATTTCATTAATAACCAAATCAGGTTCCGACAATTGAGGAAAATGACCACTTTTTCTTGCTATCGTTACTCTCCCACGTCCTGAAAGACTCAGTAATTCTTTTTGATGGTTCATTCGCCCCTCTTTTACTGCCTTTGGCATAATCCAACCGAAAGCTGGTTTATTGCCTGCAACCACAGTGATAGGAATATTAGGAAATATTCCCGACTCTTGAATTTGATTTATTGTGGATAGTACATGACTAACTTCAGAAAAATCACTTTTTCCTATAGCTTTTTCTTTCTTTCTCTCACTCAAGGCGTCTTGGATCGTTGAAGATTCAAGAAAAACGATTCCACATACATCATCAGGATAGGTTATTGCGAATAAATGCGCAATAAACCCGCCAAGTGAATGCCCCACAATAATGTATGGTGGGTATATCTTTAAACTTAGCAATATTTCTTTTAAATCTTTAACCATCACCATGCCGGTCTGTGGCTCCTTAGGCTTGCTGCTTTTCCCCATGCCTAATCGATTATAGGCGAATAATACGCTCTCGTGTCCAAATTTCCCCCATATTTTATACCAACCTTCGATTGGCCCCCCAGCACCATTAATTAATATGATAGCCGGGCTTCTAGTACCCATAACTGCATATTCAAAATCATTTCCATTTACAAATATTGTTTTCGTCTCTATTCGTATCATTCCCTTCTTACAAAGTCATTTGATTCTAGCTGAAAAAACCAACTGCATGATATTAATGAGCAATTTGAAACTCAACACCATGTCCTTCGTATTCCCCACGTTCAGGACAAATGTCGACTTGGTCGTTGAATCGTACCATGCGTGAACGCCGGTAACGCCGATATGGCCTTGTAACCGCGGCAGGTTTCTCAACAGGAAGAAAAATCCCTCAAAGCGAACTTGCATCATGCCAAGACCATAATATAAGCCCTGTCGATAACGATGGTCGAAACGAGCCATCTGGTCTAAAGATTGCTTACTGATCAAACTCTGACTCTGAAAGTGATCTAGAAATTTCAAAAGATCATCGGCCGTGGTTGACAAGCCGCCACCTGAGAAATCGCAGCTTAGACTGGTATACCGGTGCACATCGACGCCGTTAATGTATAATGGAGCCAATGCCTTAGGATCGAATCCTTCACTGTAAAAACATAAATCTGTCTCCTGCATCCCACAGGGTGAAAAGATATAGGTTTCAAGTGCTTGATGAAACGGCACTGCAAATACAGTTTCAACTATCAGTCCAAGCAGGACATATCCGGTATCTGAATAAAAGAACTTTTCTTCTGGTCTAGCAATGGCCTTTTGCCGGTCACGAGTATAATCCAGCAGGTCTGTAGGTTTCCAAAAGGTGTCTGGATTTCTAATTAGGTCATCGGTGAATACGGATCCATCAAAAGTCTTGCTTTCAAAATAGTCGTTAATCCCTGACATGTGCCCGAGCAGATGCACTATCTTGATCTCTTCCTGAAAGTCATGACCATCATACACAAAAAGCTTCTCCAACATTTCCGGTGTTAAGATATCTTTAAGGCGAGTTTCTAAAGTGAGCTTCCCTTGTTCTATGGCTATAAAAATCAATGTCGCAGTCATCAGCTTGCCAACACTCGCACTATGAAACCGTTGATTCGCCGTCGTGCTCGAATAAGAATACCGGAGATCAAGTGCCGGTAGGTTCATTGCAAACTGCAACGTCTTTGTCTTTTTAGCTGTTTTGATCAGTATTTTTTCAATTTGTTCCTTCAATCCGCGAACATCTTTATTTACTTGTTGTGTCACCATTACATCCTCCATCCTGTTTGTGTTTTTTTAGTCGAAAGCCGATTTCCTCAACCTCCGGAAAACCAAAAGTTATCCAACCTGACCACTAGTCAGACTATGACATCTAAATCGCTCTGTACGCTTTAAAAGTATACCTTTCGACATATTCCCACGAACCGATATTTTTACGATTTTAGCACATCGGATTTTTCTCTCAAACCTCGAAAAGCCCAGTATTGCTGGACTTTCTACACGCTCACTTCTTCACCCTTGACATCAATACTACCGTCTCAACGTGGAACGATAGCATCAGATTGATGTCAGGTCTGTGTTTTGCCGATTTTCCGTTCGTGGGAATATGTCCACAGCTGTTTTATGGGCATCACCCGTTCTTGGAAACATATCCACAGTGTTTTACAACTTTTATCCGTTCTCGGAAATAAGTCAATAAAATAGCTGCTGGAGTGTTCTACTTTATGTCAGTTAACACATTCCAATATTTTCTTTCTACGCCGAATGTCCCTTTATCATTAGCTGTAAAACCCAAGGTTTCACAATATTCCTTATAGAGTTTATCTAATCCAGTGTTAGGTATCGGCTTGTTGCCTAGTATTTCAGAAATTGCCGGATTTGTCTCTCGCCCATCTCTATGTTCGTTATTAAGATGCGCTTCCATGCTATTGCTATCATACCCAATGAATCTGCTCGGGTAAAACTTATAAGAGTCATTTATTTTTGTCGCTACAAAGCAGGTACCTTTCTTAACAAGATTTATGGCAAAACTAAATTCTGGGTCTTTTTTCGATGCCAAATACTCATCAATTTTTTGAATATTTGTCATTAACTCAATTAAGTTTTCAATAGTTCTCATGGTATAACTACCTCCTAGTTTGTAGCAAATTTGCAGATTCGCAACTCACCTAATAAAATCATACAGCGGAATACTCCTCGACAAGCCTTTCAACATACACCAGTCTGCCATGTCCCAGTGTTGCATAATAATCAGCATGCATTTTACATGCTGCAACGGCCTTGCGTAGTGATGATAAGCCATAATCTTCAAGGATATGATCTAAGAAATATTTTGTTGCATACTCATTTAGCGTCCTGGCATATTTCTCGCCCTTCATCATCGCCAAGAAGTTTGAAATGTGGTCGCCGTGCGAACGTCAAGAAAATGTTGAGCCACTCGCTCGGAAAAAGTTGAGCCACCTGCGATGACGAACTACCCCTTCTGGCGAAATCAAGGGAGGGCGTAGCCCGAGTGAAGATTTCGCCAGAAGGTTACTAGAGGGGGCAGTCGTGGTTGTTTGCAACTCGGCCTAAAGGGTTTTTGGGAACACATTCTGTAGCTCTGTTTTAGCTCCCCCTTTTCTGCTGACTTTTCGTTTTTAATGTCTGTTCTAGTCGGTAAGATTCTTTGACATTCATATTGAGTATGTGCGAGCGAAAGGTTATGCGGTCAATGAATGCGGCAACCATGATTTCGCTCTCGAACAAATTCGTCCAATTTGAGAATTCGAGGTTGGTAGTGAGGATAACACTCGCTCTTTCAGACCGTTCGGATATTACCTGAAACAGCATTTCGGATTGATGGCGGTTGAAGGTGAGATAACTCAGCTCGTCTATGATCAACAAATCAACCTTGGTTAGGCTTTTTTCAAGTTTGGAAACACGGTGAAATTGTAAGGCCTCCGCCAGTTCGTTTGCCAGATTGACTGCTGTGTAGAAGCGGACGTTAAAGCCGGCGTAACAGGCTTTCATCCCGAGCGCTATACTAAGATGCGTTTTTCCAGCGCCAGGATTCCCAATCATGACAATGTTTTGTCTCTTCTCGATGAAATCACAGGAACCAAGCTCCCAGATAAAGGCCTGCGATACATGCTCTAATTTGTGGTAATTAAATTCGTCTAAGGTCTTCATAAACGGAAAACGCGCCTTTTTGATCCGGCGTCTTTGTCCTGCTTCCTGTCGCTTGGTGGATTCAAGTTTTAGAAGTTCGTAGAGGAATTTGTCGTATCCGTCACCGGGTGAAAGTTGTCTAATGACCTGCTCGTAATTGGGGAAGGTGGGCGTGCGAAGCTGTTTTGCATATAGCTTGATTGATTCTTTAAGCGGGTTTATCGATGCTGTTAATTATGTCCATTACCTTGTCCTCTCCATGGTCAACGCAAAGCCTGAGCATCTTGACCATCTCCCGTGGCCCAAGCAGCCGACGACCCATCTCGAGTAGTCTAGCGGAGATATTATCTTTCACTGGCCTAGCATTAAACACGCTGCGGGGTCTGCTCTCAATTAAATCGAGGTAATGCTCAAGACGGTACTGTGTCTGGCCTTTCTCGTAACAGCGGGCATATCTGGCCAACTCTTCGTTGCGGTAAAATATGATAACCGCGTTACCATAGCCCTTGACGCCGACTTCTTTCCCAGCATACTTTGCCGGGATGGAGTAGTTGTTGCTATCAAATCTTACCGTTGCATAGTCGTCTGCTTTTGCGGTGATGGTTCTACTTGGATCAAAGCGGTATCGGGGGAGTGAGGCCATCTTGACCTGCGCCGCTAGAATCATCTCCCCAACTGTTTGGTTCCTGCCAGCGATTCTGTGCTTGCGATATTGTAGACACCGACGCAGTATTTCAGCGTTTAATTCGTCTATGGTTTCAACTCTTGGTATTGGTACAAACACATTGCGCCTGACCCAGCCCACAAGGCCTTCGACCAAGCCCTTCTCATGCCCAGATGATACATTGCAAAAGTCACAATGGAAGGCGTAGTGAGCTGCTAAGGCCTTGTACCGATCCTGAACGATGGCGTGGGGCCCAAAGCCTTCTTTTACCGCCACCCTTGCGTTGTCAAAGATCATCCGCTGCGCTACGCCTTGGAAAAACTCAAAGCCGTCAATTTGAGCCTCTAGAAAACTTTCTTCATTCGGGCGATAGAATGCTTTGCAGAACATATCGGCACTGTAGCACTCCCGCATGCAAAAAATGTTCACCTTTGTTTTCTTACCGGCGAGATAGACCATAGCTTGCCCCCAGTCATTTTGGATAGCTTCACCGGGATCAAAAGACAAAGGGACGAAGACCAGACCCTGCTTTTCCTTTAAGTTAGCCACAATCTTGCGTATTGTCGATGCCCCGCCTCTGAAATCCCTTTCAGCCGCAAGGCGGTCATAAATCCGCTTGGCTGTATGTTCTTGGTTCCTAATGTTCTCGTCCTTATCCTTAGCAAAACAGTCCTTAATAAATGTCAACACCTCTTCAGTGATGATGTAGCGCTGTCGGCCACTAACCCCTTGCCGTTCCCAAGGTACTTGTGCGCCTTCGCAATACTTTTTGACCGTGTTTCGCGATACGCTCAGCATTCTAGCGATTGCTCTTTGTGTGCGGCCCTCATGTTCGTACAGGTATCGAATTTTTTCGTACATTTCCAATTCTATCGCCACCCCTCTCCCTCCCGTATAGTCATTATCTTTCTCTTCTGACTATATCGGTTTTTGACTAGAAGTGGCTCACTATTTTCTGAGCGTTTCCATCATTTTTGGCTCACATTTATTGTAGCGCTTATAAGCAGGTTGAACTACAGCGTCATTATTCAGGGATTGTCTTATTGTAGATAATTCAACCATTACATCTTTCTCAAATTGCAAAATTTCCCTTGTCGCTCCTTCTTGCTTTTTTAGATCATCTATGTGCTTGGCTATTCCCTCTGAAATTTCAGCGCTGCTTATAAGTTGATTATAATCATCAATAAATTCCTTATAAATTTCACTTGAGTATGAAAGAAATTTTTCCTGATATTCTTTCGGCCAAATTCCTTTAGTCTCATGTCCAGTAAAAGGATCAATTATTTTAGGAACAAGTGCTATATTCCATGGCGCTTCAAAAAGAAAAATATTCTTTGTTTTTCCGAAAATATGAGACACCTGGTAATTAAAAAGATTCCTATTCCGCTTGTATCCTGTTAACATAGATATGATTTTTTGAGGCTCAATGTTATTAGTTGCATCTTTTTTAACATTCGCATTATTAAACAGATGCTTATATAAAACTATATACAACTCCGTCCCCTTAGCATCACAGCCATAACCACGAATTTTAACAGCCCCGTTATTAAATATTCTTTTTTTAAGCTCTTCCCAATTTTGTGCAACCAAATCGATTGGAGGCAGAATTGTTTCACTTATCCCAAATTGATACATATCATCTTTGTCGATATTAAATTTGGCCATAAATCGCTCATATGAATCTAATATTTCCATCTCTCACTCCCCCCGTCCAAAACACCCTAGCTCAGTCTTGCTTCTCACGCTTAGTGCTATAACGTGTCTCTTTTCTTTTTACTGCTCCGTTAACAATTTCAATATTCTCCTGCGTTTCATTTCCTCTTGGACTTGCTCGAATTTCTCTGAATCCATGATTGGCTCGTGAGCATCCTTCATTAGAAACTGCTCATGTTCTCCATCATTCATGAACTGCTTATTATTAGGGAAATCGCCGGTGTAGGTCTTTCCCAACAATACCTGTCCAATGTACTTTTCGTTTCCTAACACAGTCTGAACGGATTTTTTCGACCAAATATCTTTACCTTGTGGCGGTTTAACACCTCTTCTCTTAAGTTCCTTCGCTATAAATCCAATGCTGAGGCCACTCAAGTTTCTGGCAATATAAAAGTACAAAGTTTGGCAACGAAAAGTGCAGAGTTGGCGGCTATAGAAGGAACCAGTTGCTAGCGTCCTGAACAATACCCTCTTGAGGCTTAAAACTCAGGAGGTAGAGAGAGGAATGCTAACAGTGGCCCAAAGCAATTATATCAAGGACATTCGAGAAAACGAAGATGCCGATGTCAGCGAAATTGCCCGACGCCTGAAGATCAACTGACCAACAGCAACCTACTCAGCAAAGGGAACGCCAAGTAATGGGAGCAGAACACGAGGAGCGTCTCAGGACCTGGCTTGCGGAGGACCAGCTAAGACCGCGCAAGTACCGTCGTAAGACCCCAGTCTTATTCCGGCAAATCCAAGAAGAAGGCTCCTACACCGGCTCCGACCGAACCGTGCGGCACTACGTAAAAAAGATCAAGGTAGAGTTGGTCAGGAAAGAGCCCTATGCAAGGATTGAACACGTGCCCGGTGCAGCACAGGTGGATTTTGGAGATACGTTAACTGTTCTTGCTGGCGATGAGACCCACGAACGAGTAGTCCATAAACTAGTGATGAGCATCCCGTATAGTAACGACAGCCTTACTCGGCACCTGCCAACAGAGAACGCCGAATGTTTCCTAGCAGGGCTCAAGTCCATGTTCAAAGAATTCACATTCTTATCAGTCTCCTCCAGGAACATCCGCTCAAAAAGGTAGAAAGAAGCATCACTATTGGCCTGGGGAGCAACCGTACAGACTATGCGACATTGAAGAGCATCATCTTGCATCTTGCGGATCAAAAGACCCCGTCCCTGCTTGAGAGCTATACCCCACGCCAGGTAGTTGACTGGAAGCCAAACCTTAGTGCTTACAACAGCCTGTCTGCCGGGGGTGAGATAGAGTGAGCGACCGACTGCTAGAACTTTGCCGTCAGCTCAAATTAGGCCAGATAGCGGCTCTCGCGAAACAGGTAGAGTACATGGATCGCAAGCAATACATCACGGGCCTGCTTGAGCTAGTGCTCAAGCAAGCCGGTTTCCCCTCACCAAACACCAAGGAGTACATACCGGCCCTTGATTTCATTCCCGCCAAAGAGAATCTGCTCTTGTTAGGAGTTGTAGGCACAGGGAAGCCCTACCTGGCCACAGCACTTGGCATCAAGGCCTGCCTCAGTGGCAAGAAAGTAGCGTTTTACCGTACGGCTAACCTAACCAACGAACTGGTAGAGCGTCACGAGCGCGGTCAGCTTAGTCGGTTTCTGCGAAGTCTCTCCCAAAAAGATCTACTCATCCTCGACGAGGTAGGTTATATCCCCTCTAGCAAAAAAGCCTCGGAGCTGCTCTTTAGCCTAATTTCAAACGCGTATGAAAGCAAAAGTATCATCACAACTTCGAACTTGAAACTAGGTCGCTGGAATGAAGTTTTTGGCGACGACCGTCTCACTAATGCCATCATCGACCGGCTCATTCATCACTCACACATCCTAGCCTTTGCGGGCGAGAGCTTCCGGTTTAAACAAGCTTTAGAACGCAGGAATTTCGTCCGATAACTTCCATTTTCCCTGCCCCCTCGGGGCAGGGAAGGCACAGGACGCTATGCACAAATTAGTTGCCAAACTCTGCACTTCCTACTTGCCAAACACACCCCTAATGGTACTGGCGGTATGATTGTCACCGATTTGACGGAGTGACGCTTCAGCATTCACGACAATGGCGGTGGCAAAACGCTTGTCAAATTAGCTGAGTGGCAACGCTATCAAGGAGACATAACGCCATACTTGTACCATCAAACCAAGTTCCTGCCGGTTGATTATGTGTACCGAAACCTCTCATTCCTATAACAGGATTCTTTCTAAGTGTTTCTCTGCTCATAAATTCAAGCGGCACACCTAATGCATCAGCTACACACAACCCCGTTATTCCATCAAGTACATGATTCTTCATTTGCATAGCTCGTCAGACTCTTAATTTTTACACTGATAATGCAAGTATTTCTTTTAGATCACTTATATTAATTTCTTCAATTTCATCAAAGGGGCAGTAGGCATTCCATTGCCCTGAAAAAGGATAATACCAAGGAAATGATTCTATTGATTGTAAATCCCGTGAGACAAGGTAATAAAGATGCTCCGATTCATTTTTCATTAGATCATCATTTGCTTTCGGTTCCCAATTTTTCATACTTTCTTCAATTTGTCCTTCAGATAAATATGAGAACACCCTGTTCCTAGCCTCATCAATGGTACATTGAACCCAATAGGAGTCCATCTCATTATCTGTCCAGTGTTTATTGTGAAATCTACATTTAGCCCATATCAATTTAATTTTCATACTGCACCTCGCTCTATACAATCAACTATTGGCAAAAGCAGCCACTATTACCCTGCATTCCATTCTTTAGTCTTAAGCAGATCAGCAATTTCTCCAACTGCCATTTCTTTCTTGAAATCTTCTACTTCTACTAAATCAATGTATCTTGTACCCATAAGCCCACCTTTACTTTTCTTTGCACACTCCGTAATAAAATATTCATTTACAAACCGGAGTTTGGCGGTAAATATTTCCATGTCAGCAGCATCAAGGGCCCTGAGTCGTGACTCTGGCGCTTTCGCTACTACATGACAGACTGTCTTAGTAATTTGCTTAAGTACTTCTTTTTCGTTAAGTGATTGAGGTGAAGTTCGTTTAGTATCTCGACCTGATCCTTGGTCAGCTGCGTAATGCTCTCCACGAAAGCTTCACTGTCATGCGGACCAATACGGTTGACTTGGCACTCGCGGAGCATCTCTAACGTCGATGGGCCACTGAGCTTAACGGATGAAGACGCAAGCCTTTCTTCTAGTGCATTCAGTAGGAGATAACCGAGCACGCAGATTGTCACATGGGCCCGGACCCTTCTCGCTCGAGTGAGATAAAAAGGCCTTAGGCGAAGGTAGCTTTTGATCTCCCGGAACGCCTCTTCAATCTTATTCTTTCGTCTGTAATCTTCAATCACCCTATGGCATGATAGATTGTCCGAGAGGTCATTGGTCACGAAACAAAACACGCCGTCCATCTTTCCCTTTTCCCGAAGTGCCTCCTGATTGATTGAATACACAATACGGAAAGTGCTTACGTCTCGGGCGTTTCCTCGAGAAGGCTGAAAACTAACAACAGTAGGCTCTAGATGCCACGTGATTATCTTCTTCATTCCCCATCTCTTGAACCCTTTTTCTATCTTGCCCTCAGTCGTATCGCGAACCCGGCTCTTGCCCGCTTTACTAAGATTCTCGTTTAGGGCTGAGAGAAACGCTTCTGCCTTCCCTATCTGTTGTGATCTAGTCTGCCGCTAGTCTAAACATAGCTGCAGATTGAAGGCCAGAACAAATCGCTTACCATCGTCAACATGCTCCCGGTAAACCAGGTTCTTGTCATAGACACTAAAGCCACGGGCAAGAAGACTCTCTTTTGAGACATAGGTCAGATTCTGCGCTGAAATAGCTTGAAGGTTCTCTACTGAGACCATGCCACGGTCAAATACCATCAGGCATTGCTCAATGCCAAGTCGGTCTTTGAGAACCCGTAGCAAATCCTTCACTGTAGTAGCGTCATGTGTGTAGCCGGGCAGCACCTGCCAGTACAAGGGATACCCCTCAGGTGTGACTACTAAAGCTATTACCGCTCTGCAATGTGTCTCTGCAACTCGGCCTCTCGGTCAGCAATTGAATCTAGGGCCCGGTAGACACCGTATCCATCGACGTGGTCAGAACCATGCAGTCTTGGCAGGACGGTTTTGTTAGTCCAGTCCTTAATGTTAATCTTACTCTTAGGATCTAGGCAACGATTGACAACCATTGACTCAGCGTAGGGTAGCTCAGCGAAGAATTGGTCTAGCCCGAATTGTTTCCAAAAGTCATCAAGTACAGCCACATCAAGAAAGCGAAAATGTTGCTTGGCTACTACATCGGACAAATGCCCTACAAACGCACCGTCGATCCGTTGCGCTTTCAGGACGAACTGCATGCGCTGGATTTGCTCCGGAGCCAGAGCTCCGAGACTAGCGATGTTGCGATGTTTTACCTTCCCGCCTTCGCGATAGGACTCAGTCAGAGCATAGGTTTCATACACTTTGCCCTTATGGGTTTTCTTCACTTTCTTAAGGAACATAGCGTCCTCCCTTGCAGCATATTCACTACTACAAAGATGGCTTCAAACGCCCAAAGTCACTGCAAGACCTACACATGGAATTAAATGTCGCCAAACTCGGGTTACAGATATTGTCGCTAAGCAGAAGGCTGGCAGAGAAGTTCCCGATCCTGAGTACAAGCTAGACAAATTCACCTGCACAGAAGGCCCCGACTACTTTACCTGTCCTGCCGGCAGCAGGCTCTCCCGCACAGGCGTGACAGAGGCGCGAGTTTACGAGAACAAGAAGGCATGTAGAATGTGTGGGTATAGGGCGAAATGCACCGCAGGGTAAGTATCGGAGAATATGGATTAGCCCTTACCAGAAAGCCTGCCGCGACGTAGACGAGCGAACAGTCGCCAACCCTAACCTCTACAGAAAGCGACAGATGATGGTCGAGCATCCCTTCGGTACAATCAAGCGAGCCATGAATGGGTACTACTTCTTGCTCCGCACCATGCAAAAGGTTCGGGGTGAAGTTGCGTTGCTATTTTTGGCGTACAACTTGAAACGAGCGATAAACATCCCAGGGAATAGTGGACTGAGACAGAGACTGTCTGCCCTTTCTTCTGCTCATTTTGCTCTCTCCGATAAGCCAGCAATGGTGACCGCTTGCACGGTCTTTATGGCGCGAATCGGCTACTTGGAAACAGCACTGTGACAAAGTCTGACGTCCCCACCATTATAATCCTATCAAATTGCCCCTCTTCCAACAAGGGCAAGCAGGGCAGACACGCGAATACTATGGGTAAACGTATGAAACTGGAGTGATGAACCATGTGGCAAGGGCTGATAAACAAATACCGGGATTACCTTCCGGTCAGCAATAACACGCCCATCATTTCCCTCGGCGAGGGAAATACCCCCCTCGTCAGGCTAGAGAGCATAGGCAAGTCGTACCCAAAACTCACCCTATACATTAAGTATGAAGGAGCTAATCCCACCGGTTCTTTTAAGGACCGAGGCATGACACTGGCTGTGAGCAAAGCCAAAGAAAAAGGGTCAGAGGCAGTCATATGCGCATCCACAGGTAACACCTCAGCCTCTGCCGCCGCCTACGCGGCCCGGGCTGGTATGCGGTGCGTGGTGTTAATTCCTGATGGAAAGATTGCTCTTGGCAAACTGGCCCAGGCTCTCCACTATGGTGCCACGGTTATCTCAGTGCGCGGAAACTTTGACGAGGTCCTGGAGATTACCCGGGACTTGGTGGTGGACTACCCCCTTACCCTTGTAAACTCGATCAACCCCTATCGTATTGAAGGCCAAAAGACAGCTGCATTTGAGGTAATAGAGCAGTTGGGCAAGGCTCCAGACTGTCTAGCTATCCCTGTAGGCAATGCGGGCAACATTTCAGCCTACTGGAAGGGCTTTAAGGAAAGAGCGGCAACCGCTGGTCTTCCTGCCATGCTCGGTTTTGAGGCCGAGGGGTCCGCAGCCATAGTTCGAGGCTACCCCATAAAAGATCCAGAGACAATAGCTACCGCCATTCGCATCGGCAATCCCGCCAGCTGGGAGACCGCCGTTGCAGCCCGGAATGAATCTGGCGGCGTTATCGAGGAGGTAACAGACGACGAGATACTCGCTGCCTACCGCTTGTTGGGTAGAAGCGAGGGTATCTTCTGTGAGCCAGCTTCGGCGGCATCCCTTGCAGGTGTGTTTAAACTCTATACCCGTGGCTACTTTAAAAGGGAAACTACCGTGGTCTGTGTGCTTACCGGAAATGGCCTGAAAGATCCAGAAAGTGCTATCACAGGAGTCAGGCAACCCCAGCTGGTAGATGCGAATCGCGAGAGCATAGAAAAGGCCTTATGGAGCTAATATGGTAAAAGTACGGGTTCCCGCCACTACTGCTAACCTAGGCCCGGGTTTTGATTGCTTAGGGTTAGCGTTGTCGCTATACAACACTGTAGAAATGCTGCCCTCTCATACGTGGGGCATCGAAATTGGTGGGGAAGGGGTAGGGGACCTGCCTCTTACTAGCGACAACTTAGTGTGGAAGGCGGCATGTAGACTGTGGTTTTGTGCGGGGGTAGTGCCTCCAAGCATTACCCTTAGACTACACAACGAAATACCCCTTAGCCGCGGGCTAGGCAGTAGTTCAGCGGCTATAATCGGTGGGCTGATGGCTGCTAATACTTTTGTGCCTGAGCCACTAACAGCCGGCGCGCTTCTTGACCTAGCCACCGAGATAGAAGGACACCCCGATAACGTGGCCCCAGCTCTGCTAGGCGGAGCAGTGGCCTCTGTGACCCAAGGCAGTCGTGTTACAGCTGTTCCCCTAAGGGTTTATCCCGCTCTCATGTTTGTCGTTTGCGTGCCAGATTTCAAGCTATCCACGCACCTAGCGCGTAAGGCCTTGCCGGCAACTGTGCCCTATGAGGACGCCGTATTCAACCTATCCCGCTCTGTAATAATGACAAAGGCCCTCGAGCTTGGGGACTCTGAGCTCTTATCCTTAGCATCTCAGGATAGACTGCACCAGCCCTACCGTCAATACCTGATCCCCGGCTTCGCTGTAGTATGCACCAATGCCCTGCGCCAGGGCGCCGCAGCCGTTATGCTTTCTGGCGCAGGCCCAACCATGTTGGCGATAGTCACCCATGCCGATGCCTCCGCAGTAGGCCAGAGTATGGTAGCCGGCTTCGCCATGCAGGGCATAACCTCCCGCTTCCAAATTCTTGAGCAGAGCAGCACAGGGGCATCCATAGTACAGTAAAACAAAGCAAAAGCACCTCGCCTTCGCGAAGTGCCAAATTAGGGTTGCAGTGAGAGGGCTTACGAATATGGCTTGCACTACTTCCTCGTACCTCCCTAGTGTGGCGCTCAAAAAAGGGG
>JAGXSS010000004.1 GCA_018334055.1 Peptococcaceae bacterium | reverse complement strand
ATAGGCCGGGAGTGTAAGAGTAGTAATACTTTCAGCTGACCGGTACTAATAGGTCGAGGGCTTGATTATGCAAAACAGCATTCCGATGACTCCACTGTTTAGTTTTGAGGGTGCACCTCATATATTTCCGGTGGCTATAGCGGAGGGGTCACACCCGTTCCCATCCCGAACACGGCAGTTAAGCCCTCCAGCGCTGATGGTACTTGGGACGCAAGTCCCCGGGAGAGTAGGACGCCGCCGGAACTATCTTCAAGCAACCCCAGAGCAAAAGCTCTGGGGTTGCTTGCTTTAAGAGGGTTACCGTAGCAACGCACCACTGGTGCGTTGTCCAAAATAGGCGTGCCATGTCACGCCGCGAGCAGGGTTTTCGTAGCAACGCACCATTGGTGCGTTGTCCAAAGGCGTCGTTTAGGCGTGCGAATTTCGGCGGTTCGGCGGTGTAATACCCTGCCGTTACGGGGGTGCTGCGTAGGTAGGGACTATTCCCGTGGTCGCTTTTGTTTTTGTATTGGCGCATGTGAGACGAATGGCTCAGGTGCGGGTTATTCTACCCTGTTGAGGGGAGGCTAGGCTGTGCCAACGGTATGGACTATCCGCCTAAGGTAATGTCTTGGTCTTGATACCAATCTAGTGCGGCATAGAGATGTTCCGGCCTGAAGTCTGGCCACATCTCATCTACTACGTAAAAATCTGAATAGATGGCCTGCAAGGGCAGAAATCCGCTTAGTCTTCTGCGGCCGCCCCAGCGAATGACTAAATCAATTCGGGGGATATCAGCAGAGGCTATCCCTCTTAGCGGATTCGTGACCCGCTTGACGTTGCCTTCCCAACCACGGGCCCACTCTGTCAAGTCCCATTGCCAGCCATAGTTGACCAAAAAATTGATGCGCATCAGCCCCTTGCCAAATTCTTGCCTCGTAGTATATCTTAGGAGCTCGGGGGGGAAAACGCTAGAGTCTTGGTCTCCGAGGACGAGCAAGGCCGCGTCCCGGTCTGATAGCATTTTGACGGCGTCGACGCAGGCCTGTTGGAAAGCCCTCTTTTGCTTGTCGGGTCGTTTGGCGTTATCTTGGGTAAAGCCATAAAAGGTAAGCTCTGGTATTCCCAGGGTCAAGCAAGCTTCGTACAGCAAAAGGCCCGGCGCCAAACCTTGCTGATACCCTTCCTGCGCTTCCAGCCCGTTGTTCGTAGCCCATCTTCTGTTGCCATCGGGAATAATGCCGATATGGCGGGGTAGTCGTTTAAACTTCATTTCGCTTGCTGCCCCCAACGTTTTTGCTGACTACTTACTTCAGATTGCCCGCTTTGCAGAGGCTTAATGCGCGGAAAAGTGCTAAGATGATCTCATAAGATAAGCGGTGCATGTTGAGACATAATAGTGATAAGGGGGCTGTCGCGATGCTTCGAACAGATAATGACTGGGGTGCTTTGCTTGAGCCAGAGTTTCAGCGCGAATATTATGCGAAACTCAGTAAGTTTATCAAAACCGAGTATGAATCGGGCGTCATTTATCCGAAGATAGAGCATGTCTTTGCCTTTCTAGAGTCTACGACCCACCACCAGGTCAAGGTAGTATTGCTAGGGCAGGACCCATACCCACAAGCAGGACTGGCTCATGGGTTAGCCTTCTCGGTGCCGCTCGGAATAAAGATACCGCGGTCGCTGCGCAACATCTACCAAGAGCTGCAGAGCGATCTGCAGGGGTATATCCCGAATAATGGCTGCTTGGCACCGTGGGCAGAGCAAGGTGTGCTACTTCTTAACACTGCGCTCACGGTGCGGGCGAACGCCGCAGGGTCACATCGCGGCTCTGGCTGGGAGGCCTTTACTGACAAAATCATCGAACTGGTGAATGAAAAATCTAACCCGGTAGTTTTCTTGCTCTGGGGTAATGAGGCCAAAAACAAGGCGCGCTTGATCACCAAGGAGCGACATCTAATTCTGACGGCTGCGCACCCCAGCCCGCTCTCCGCCAGACGAGGCTTTTTTGGCTGTCGACATTTTTCCAAGTGCAATGATTTTTTGCGCCGGACGGGGCAAGCGGGCATCGAATGGCAGATTCCTAATGTGTGACGGCAGTACCTAAGTCGACGACAAGGCCTTGACTAATGTGATTCATCCGTGTATGCTCTAATAAAACCAACTAAACCAAGCGGTAAAGTTGGCTTTAGGAGGAATGATCCATGGTAAAGATTGCCCAAAGCTTAACCGATCTAGTAGGTAAAACGCCCTTGCTCCAGCTCAATCGGTACGCCAAAGAAGCGGGTGTTCATTCGTCCCTTATTGCTAAACTCGAATATTTTAACCCCGCCGGTAGCGTTAAGGATAGAATTGGTTTGGCGATGATTGAAGCAGGTGAAAAAACAGGGCAAATAAGCCTAGGAACCACCATCATTGAGCCTACCAGTGGCAATACGGGCATCGCCCTTGCTTTTGTGGCCGCTGCCAGGGGCTACAAGTTAGTGCTCACCATGCCCGATACGATGAGCATGGAGCGACGAAATTTGCTTGCGGCCCTTGGGGCAGAGCTAGTCCTCACGCCCGGAGCATTAGGCATGACGGGGGCAATTCGTAAGGCCGAAGAGTTGGCCGCCGAAACGCCAAACTCTTTTATGCCTCAACAGTTCAAGAATCCGGCTAATCCAGAAATTCACCGCCGGACCACCGCGGAAGAAATCTGGCATGACACGGACGGGTTGGTGGATATCGTAGTGTGTGGGGTGGGTACAGGTGGCACTGTAACGGGAGTTGGTGAGATTCTCAAGGCTCGCAAGCCGAGTGTCCAGATGATTGCGGTAGAACCTTTTGATTCTCCGGTGTTATCGGGAGGAAGGCCCGGTCCGCACAAAATTCAAGGTATTGGGGCGGGTTTTGTGCCGGACATTCTGCGCACCGACATCATCGACGAAATTATCACCGTCAAAGTCGAGGATGCTATCGCCACCACGCGCCAGCTGGCCCGCACGGAAGGGCTAATTGTAGGCATATCATCGGGAGCGGCAGCCTTTGTCGCCGCAGAAATTGCGAGGAGACCGGGCAACGAGGGCAAGACCATCGTTGTCGTGTTGCCGGACACGGGTGAAAGGTATTTGTCGACTTCGCTTTTTGGCTCGCTAGACAAGGCATGAGGATTACAGCAAAGGGTCGATATGCTCTCTTGGCCATGCTCGACCTGTCACTCGTCGCTGTCGGTCCGGTGTCGCTCGGCAGCATTGCTGAGCGACAGAACATCCCCCAGAACTATCTTGAGCAAGTCTTCGCGGGGTTGCGTAAGGCTGGGTTAGTTACGGGTGTTAAAGGGGCACAGGGAGGGTATACATTGGCGCGACCTGCGTCCCAGATTACAGCGGGGCAGGTGCTGCGGGTTGTAGAAGGCGAGTTCTGGCCAGTGGGTGAGGTTATGGCCTCCGAGGATGGAGTGGGAGCTTACGTAGTGTTACATGAGCTGGTGTTTGACCCGATGCGTGCCTGTATGAATGACCTTCTTGACGGCCTGAGCCTGGGATTTCTGGCGGGGGAGTTTAATAAGCGCCAAAAGGGCATCGGTGCTATGTACTACATTTAGGGGTGATTTCTGATCATCCTTTTTTTGCAGGCAGGACTTTAGCAGGGGATGGAAAATAATATAGAGGAGGTGTAAGGAGTGTTTAGAAGCATCCGTGAAGATGTCAAGGCCATTTTCGAGCGTGACCCTGCGGCGAAAAGTCTTTGGGAGGTCTTGCTCTGCTATCCCGGCTTGCATGCGGTCATTATACATAGACTGGCGCACTGGCTATATCGGCATAGAATGCCAACTTTGGCCCGTGTGTTGTCGCAGATTTCGCGGTTTCTCACACAGATTGAAATTCATCCTGCCGCAAAAATTGGCAAGGGATTGTTTATTGACCATGGTTGCGGGGTGGTCATTGGCGAGACTACCGAAATTGGCGATAATGTGACCTTGTATCAGGGCGTGACGCTAGGTGGCACAGGAAAGGAAAAAGGAAAACGTCATCCGACCATAGGCAGTAATGTGGTAATCAGCACCGGCGCAAAAATTCTCGGCTCTTTCAAAGTCGGTGATTATGCCAAAATAGGGGCGGGGTCGGTAGTATTGCGGGAAGTGCCAGCCCATAGCACTGTAGTGGGAGTGCCGGGAAGGGTGGTGCGTCAAGTGGATGGGGCCAACAGGACATTGTCCATTGACCTCGAGCATGCGAATCTACCTGACCCCGATAGTGAGGCGTTGCGGTGTTTGATGCGCCGATTAGGCGAATTGGAGGCTAAGCTAGAGAAGCTGGAGCAGCAACAAGCGCAGGATTAAGGTTACTTGGGGGACGACTTGCTAAGGCGTGCAGGGGTATAGAAGGTGACCCCGGCCTTGACCAGAGCGGTAAACAGGGAAATGCTGATAGCGGCGTCCATCAGGTGATGCAGGAGGGTGCCAATACCGACCGTCACAAAGGCTGCTTGGAGGGTAAAACCGAAGGGGATGACTGCAAGTGCCTCACCAATGGCATGCACTGGGGCGGTAAGCGCGATGATTGGCCAGGGACGCATGCCGCGGCGGTAAAGGATAGCGCCCATAACGCCGAAAATAATATGGATGGAGGCTCGGGCAGCAATGACCGGTGGCAAGGTGATGAAAAAACCGTACGTAGAACCTACGCCCACCAAGGCTGCCACTAACGGGCTGACAAACATAGCTAGCATAACTGGCACATGGCTGGCCAAGGTTGCCGAAAAAGGCGGAATGACAATTTGTAGCCACCCACGAAAATAGAGGGGAATAATGATGGCGAGGGAGGTCAGCAATGCACCATAGACTAACTCGCGGACACTTACTTTCATTCGACATCGCTCCTTTGAACAGGTGTGTATACACCTGTATACTATGCTCATGATACTACGGAAGTCAGTCACAAGCAAGCCTTGGAGGTGAAGTTCTTGAATAGCGAGGAACGTCGACAAGAAGTTATGCGCCTGTTACGTCGCGGTAGCGTTCTGACCGGGGCTCTGCTCAGCGAGAAGTTGGGGGTAACTCGGCAGGTGGTTGTGGCGGACATTGCGCTGCTTAGAGCGGCCGGTGAGCGCATTATTGCTACCCCGCAGGGATATATGTGTGCTCCCGCGGCCAGCCTCTCGACTGTTCGCCAGACCATAGCCTCTCAGCACACCCCGGATTTGGACAGTATCCGGGCTGAGCTGTATTTGATAGTCGACCATGGCGTCACGGTCCTTGATGTATCGGTTGAGCATCCTCTTTATGGGGAAATTACCGGTAATTTGCGCATTAAGACCCGTCATGACGTCGATGCCTTTGTGGACCGGCTGCGCACTTCCCAAGCTGAACCTCTCTCCGTCCTGACAGGTGGCCTACATATGCACACGCTCGAGGCGCAGGATAGGGAGTCACTGCAGAAGGTGTTAGCGGAGTTGCGGAGCAATCATTTCTTGGCGGTGGACTAGCCTTTTTTAGAGTTGGTCGCGCCGGAGCGGTGGTTAAGGCGGCAAGTGAATCGGGCAACCGATGTGGGGAGGTGGGCGGTGTTTGATCTACCAGAGCAAGCTGGCGAATGTTTCGTGTCCCTTAAAGATGGAGTAGTATCTATCCGGCACGCCGAGGAGGGCCCCTACCCGGTTATTGTTCCCTGTGAAGGTGTAGTAATGACGGTTGACGAAGTAGTGTGGGCGCACGAAGTGCCGGTGCGAATAGGGGACAATGTCAAGATTTCACCTATCTTGGACGAGCGTCTAGGTTCATGGTCGTTGGCGGTCAGTCCGGATGGTCTGACCGCAACTGTGCGGGTTCTGCCTAGCGTTCGCGTCACGCGCAGTCTGCCGGATTTGCCTCCCTCCCCGCGGCTAAAGCTACAGGTCTTGGAAGAAGTAGAGCGCTTCTCCCCAGTTCAACTAGATACCTTGATGTCGGCCTTGCGACAAGAAGGGGTCAGGGTGGGGGTTGATCTAAAAATCCTGCCGGAAATCGTTGCCGCTACGGAGGATCGGGAGTTCATTATTGCCCGTGGACAACCTCCTCTAGCGGGTCGCGATGCCGAGGCGGTGATATTGTTTGAACAAAACGACCGAACTGAACGTGAGGTTCGTCCCGACTCTACGGTAGACCATCGCTCGCGCTTTGACTATCATTCTGTCCGCGAAGGACAGGTCTTAGTGCGGAAAGTGCCACGGGTAATGGGACAAGATGGCGCATCAGTGCGGGGGGAAACCATTTTTGCGAAAGAGCCCGCTGATATGGACCTTATAGCCGGTGATGGCGTTAGACTGCATGAGGAATCTTTGCGACTTATAGCGGTGAGTAGCGGTCGGCCGATGGTTAAGAAACGGCAGCGTGGCCTGCGGGTAGACATTCGTCCGGACATGACTGTTGCGGGCGATGTGGATCTGCGATCTGGAAACGTCTCTTTTGTCGGCGATGTGACTGTCCAGGGGGATGTCACGGCTGGTTTTGCCTTGTGGGCCGGTGGCATCATCAAGGTGCGCGGCTTAGCCGAAAACAGCCATCTCCAAGCATGTGCAGCGGTAGAAGTGCAGGGGAATATTATATCCTCGCAAGTCTTTGTCGGTCCTCCTCCGGGTTTGTTGCGTACTTTTAACCCTATGCTCCGGGAGCTCGATAGAGATATCAGCACAGTGCAGCTGGCCATTGAGCAGTTGAAAAAGAGGATACCCGCCAATAAGCAGTCGTTCGCCGGGCGCTTGGTGAGTACTCTCATTGAGCAACGCTTGGTTGGGTTTGATGAGCGCGTAAAGGCCTTATTGCTCGCTTTACATAAATTAGACCGCCGTCTTCATGACTTTTTTGGCGCAAATGTCATGACAATTTTAGCTAAATTCTTGGAAGACGCTAGCTCCGGAACAAAGACTGAGGGCCACCTTGCCGATTTGCAGGGCGCATTAGGAACCTTGCAGGCTCGCTTAGAAGAGTTATCTTCGCAAAATGCACATATTAAGGTTCGCAACGTCATCAACAGCACCCTCATCAGTACGGGCGACATATCCGTCGTCAATGGGGGCTGTTACAATTCTTGGCTTCAAGCAGGCGGGAAAGTAACCGTGCAGGGCGTAGTGCGCGGGGGCGAAATACGAGCCGGCGCGGATGTGGTGGTGAAGGAATTAGGGTCAGAATCAGGAGCGACCACCCAGATACATGTGCCAAGTTCCGCCAAGGTCTTTTTAGGAATAGCGTGGGAGCACAGTGGGGTGATCGTTGGTTCTCGTATGCATCGGTTTGAGAGAAAGCAGTCTGGAGTTGTGATCTTCCTTGAGGGGAACGCTCTGGTGGTGAAGTAGCTTGGCCATAACCCTCCTCCGCACCTCGGTGCGGTTTTTTTTGTCTTTAAGCGTCTGGAAAAACACGATACCCGCCGGGAGCGAAGCAAGGAGAAAAATTTGTGTGGGCAGAAGGAAATGATTGATTCTTAGTAGAATTAAGAAAACCAATTGAGATGCAAGAGGAGGACTTTTTTTGACTAAGCTCCGCGTGCCGTTTGGGCCAACATATGAGGAGATGCTGCATCCTGAAACCATCGAGGCAGGTGTTTTAGAGCAAGCGAGGCAGGCGCGGGTCAGGGATGAGCTTGACCCCATCAATCTTTTTAACATCACCTGGAAAGATGAAAATTTAAAAGTGCGTAAGGTGGTTCTGCCTAAGGCGCTCACCGGGGTGGATGCCAACATCGTGGTGATGATTGGGGCAGAGTTTCCCTCTGGTTCGCACAAGGTTGGCCCGGCCTATGCCACTCTGATTGAGGGCTGCGTTGAAGGTGAGATCATACCTGGGGAGCACACTATTCTTGGCCCTTCTACGGGCAATTTTGGAATTGGCGTGGCCTATATTTGTCGCCTCATGGGTTACCGGGCGGTAATTATCATGCCCGACAACATGAGCAAGGAGCGTTATGAGCGCATCAAAGGGTACGGCGGGGAACTCGACCTCACGCCGGGGACAGAAAGCGATGTCATCTTGACGCTAAAGAGGACGCATGAACTTAAGAAAGACCCCAAAAATATGCCTCTGGCCCAGTTTGAACTAATGCCCAACTACCGCTTTCATCGCTATGTGACGGGTGGCTCCGCGGTCGAGGCAGTTAGGGGCATCGGCAATGGGCGCATCGCTTGCTTCACATCCGCCCCGGGTTCGGCGGGCACCATCGCCGCCGGGGATCACATTAAACATTGTTTCCCCGAAGCGAAGATTGTGGCTCTCGAACCTTACGAGTGCTCTACCTTGGCTACGGGTGGCCGGGGCCAGCATCGCATCGAGGGCATAGGCGACAAGATGTGCACTCTCATCCATAATGTTTTGGCGACCGACTTTGTGGCACTTATCCGCGATGAGGATGCGGTGCGGGCCCTGAAACTCGTTCGCGATGGCACAGAACTTTTGGTCAGTCGCGGCGTGGACAGAGAATTGGCTCACAGTCTGCAAAATCTCTTTGGCGTTTCGGGCATGTGCAACATTCTCGGTGCCATCAAGATGGCCAAGTACCTGCGCCTAGGGCCGGATGACAATGTCGTGACTATCGCCACCGATGGCTTTGATAGGTACCATTCTGTGCTCGAGGACTTAGAACGTCGTAGTTTAGAGGTTACGGACTATGTGTTGGGTAGGTGGCACAGCGATATTTTCTTAAATGCGGCTGACGACCAAGTCTTTGATTTTCGCCATCCACAGGCCAAGGAGCGCTTGTTTCAGCAAAAAGAAAAAGATTGGTTGCCGTTTGGTTACAGCAAGGAGTATCTAGATTCCATGCGTCAATGGGCGTTTTGGGAGCAGGAGTTCGCCAAGGTTGCTGATTATGACCAGAAAATAAGAGCGCTGCGCGGGCAGTAACTAGGCTTGTTGCCATAGTTATTGATACTGCCTGGAGCAAGGTTGGCAGAGTCCCATGTGGGGCTGTAGTGATTGTTGTTGAACATCTAGGCAACTATGCAATCGTCAGGAGGGGGCCTATGCGCTTTTCTTTGAACGGTGCGCCGCAGGATTGTCAGGGCATATCGGACAGTCCTAATTTGCTTTGGTACTTGCGCAACGTGGCCCGTACCACATCCGTAAAAAATGGTTGCGGTGAAGGGGCTTGCGGCACCTGCATGGTATTGGTGGATGGCACAGCAGAGCGGGCCTGCAAATTGTCCTTGGCCCAAGTCGAGGGCAAGAGTGTTATTACCGTAGAGGGTCTTACCGAGCGGGAACAGGAGGTCTATGTCTGGGCTTTCGCCATGGCGGGGGCGGTGCAGTGTGGGTTCTGCACTCCGGGCATGGTCATAAGCGCGAAGGCACTGCTTGATGTTAACCGCAGCCCATCCCCCGAGCAGATTAAACTAGCTCTGCGCGGCAATCTATGCCGCTGTACGGGTTATGTAAAAATAGTCGAAGCGGTGGCTTTGGCGGCCGAGGCCTTGCGTTTGCCGGAAAGCAAAGCGCAACTCAGCGCAGAGTGTGGGGTTGGTAGTCGCTTCCCTCGCACCGATGCCCCGTCCAAGGTGCTAGGCAGGGCAGTATTTACCGATGATTTGCTGATGTCCGATTTGCTCTATGCCGCTGTGCTGCGCTCGCCTCTGCCTCGGATGCGGCTACATTCCGTGGACATAGAGTTGGCTAGGTCTTCGCCGGGGGTGGTGGCGGTGCTGACTGCCGCGGACATACCCGGGCAGAGATACCACGGGTATATTAGAAAGGATTGGCCGGTTCTGGTGCAGTGCGGCGAAGAAACGCGCTATCTAGGCGATGCCTTGGCGTTAGTAGCGGCTCGGACTGAAGTGGCCGCCCGAGCCGCCTTGGCTCAAATTAAGTTAGAATACGAGGAATTGCTACCGGTAAGTTCGCCGGCCATAGCCATGGGCAGCGATGCTCCAGTGCTTCATCCCGGCGGGAATATTTTGAGCCGCACCGACCTGGCGATGGGCGATGCGGATGAGGCGCTCCGCGCGTGCCCCCATGTTGTCACCGCGCACTACAGTACCCCCATGACTGAACATGCCTTTCTAGAACCTGAGTCGGCCGTCGCCTACCCAGAACATGGAGTGTTGGTTGTGGAAGCGGGCTCACAAAGTGTGCATCATGACCAACACGATATCGCCGCCATTTTGGACCTGCCGGTGGCAAAAGTTAGAGTGGTCAATAACTTTGTCGGGGGGGCTTTTGGGGGCAAGGAAGATTTGAGCGTGCAGCATCATGTTGCCCTTTTGGCTTGGCATACCCAGAAACCCGTTAAGCTGACCCTCTCCAGGGCGGAAAGTCTGGTCGTGCATCCTAAACGCCACCCCATGGAGATAGACATCACCCTAGGCTGTGACGAGCACGGTACCCTCAAGGCCTTGCAGGCCGCTATAGTTGCCGACACCGGTGCCTATGCCTCGCTGGGGGCTCCGGTTTTGGAACGCGCCTGCACCCATGTAACCGGTCCCTATCGCCTGCCGCATGTTGCGGTACGGGGCATAGCGGTTTATACCAATAACCCACCTGCCGGAGCCTTTAGAGGTTTTGGTGTACCTCAAGTCGCTTTTGCCATGGAGAGCGCGCTGGACATATTGGCGGAGCGGGCGGGCATCAGTCCCTGGGAAATGCGGTATCGCAATGCCCTGCAGGAAGGCGATTTGCTGGTGACGGGGCAGGCGGTGAAGGACGTGCACCTCAGAGATACTTTGTTGGCGGTCAAGGAGGACTATACCACTCATGCCTACGCGGGCATCGCCTGCGGCATGAAAAATGTGGGGTTAGGGGTAGGGTTGCAAGATGTGGGGAGGGCCGTCATCGAAGTGGCGGATGGCAAGACCGTCCTCTACACGGGTGCCGCCTGCATCGGGCAGGGGTTGGCCAGCGTTCTGAAGCAGGTGGTATGCTCCAGCGCAGCCTTGCCGGCGGACAAGGTGGAAGTTGTTCTGGCAGACACTGGGAGTACGCCTGATTCCGGAGCTACCACTGCCTCAAGGCAAACGCTCTTCACCGGAGAAGCGGTGCGTCGAGCTGCCGAAGAATTAGCGCGCGACCTCAAGGTCACGCCCTTGGCCCTCCTAGAGGGTCGTCGTTACCGGGGTGAGTATAGTGGGTTGACGGATTCCTTGCACAGTGGCACCGCAACTCCCATCACGCATGTGGCCTATAGCTTTGGGACGCAAGTAGTCATTCTCAGTGAAAATGGGAGGGTAAAGAAGGTGGTAGCGGCCTATGACGTCGGCCGAGCCATCAATCCGACTCTATTAGAAGGGCAGGTTGAGGGAGGCATAGTCATGGGGCTGGGGTATGCTCTGACCGAGGACTTTCCTTTGTCCGATTGCCTCCCCATGGTCAGGACCTTGGGCAGGCTCGGTCTGTGGCGAGCTACAGATACTCCGGAGATCAAGATCATTTTGGTCGAGAAGAACCGAGACGAAACGGCTTTTGGGGCCAAAGGGATAGGTGAGATTGCCTGCATTCCCACCGCCCCCGCGGTGGCGGGCGCACTCTTTGCGCTGGATGGCCAGCGTCGGTACGAACTGCCCCTGTTGAACACCGCCTACAGGAAGCGGCCAGTGCGTTCGGCGAACAAATTAGATAAATAGGGAGGACTTATACATGGGACAACCAATGGATTCGACTTTGTCGTGGTCGGCGCACCAAGTCTTGCAAGAAGCCGCACGTTGTCTATACTGCCATGACGCGCCCTGCGTGGTGCGCTGCCCCGTAGGAATTAAGGTGCCGGAGTTCATTCGCAAGATTGTCACCGGTAACTATGAAGGTGCAGCGAATGTAATTTACCAAAGCAATGTCTTCGGCGCAATTTGTGCCGATGTTTGTCCTCAAATTGAACTTTGTGGCAAGGACTGCAATACGCGGAACATGGGGGAGGCCATCAGTATTGCCCGCCTGCAGCAGTTCGCCGTGCAACAAGGGCAAAAGGTCGTAGCAACACCGGTGGCTATCCAGGGCAAGAAGATAGCCGTAGTGGGGGCCGGCCCGGCGGGCCTAAGCGGAGCGTACGCTTTAGCCGGCAGGGGTTATGAGGTGGTGGTGTTTGAGGGTCGCCCCTACGGCGGGGGTACAGCGGCCTGGGGAATTCCGTCCTATCGTCTGTCCCCGTCAGTGTTGGAGCGGGATTTGGCCCGTATCGGCGAAGTGGTGCGAGATATTCGTTATTCGACGGTGGTGGGGCAGGATGTTTCCGTAGAAGAGCTGCTAACCGATTATGATGCCGTGCTACTGGGATGCGGTCTTGGTCATGGGGAGACGATGCGCATAGCGGGCGAAGGGCTCCCCGGGGTGTTATCCGCCGAACAATTGTTGGCCAGCCTTAATGCAGGCACTAAGGGTGCGGAGCCAAGGGCGGGGCACGAAATGGATAGGGTGATCGTCATCGGCGGCGGCAATACGGCCATGGATGTGGCTTGTGTTGTTAAGCGTGCGGGAGCGTCCAAAGTAGTGGTGATGTATCGGCGAAGCCTAGAAGAAATGCCAGCTTGGCGTGAAGAGTACGAAAGTGCCGCGGCACTGGGTGTCGAATTTCGCTTTAGAACTGCCCCCACCGCCATCCTCGGCACGGACAGAGTGCAAGCCTTAAGCTGCACCGACATGAAATTGAAGGAGGGCGAGATTATGGGCGGCAGGCTTGAACCTGTGGTGGGTAGCGAATATCAGCTGGCGGTCGACACCGTAGTTATCGCCATCGGCCAAGGCAAGAATAGGCTAATAGAACAATTTGGGAATAGCGCGAAAGTCTTTATCGCCGGCGATGCCGGTAACGGCGGAGCGACTGTGGTGCAGGCCGTAGCCGAGGGGCAGAAAGCGGCTCTCGCCATTGATGAATTTTTGCAGGCCGTAAACACAGGCGGGGAGGGACAACTCTGATGCCGGATCTCAGACTGCGTTTTTGTGGCATCGACTACAGCAATCCCTTCGTTTTGGCAGCCTCACCCTGCACCGACGATGAAGAAATGGTGGCCCGCGCCTTTTCACTAGGTTGGGCCGGGGCTGTTCTGAAGACAACTTCCGTAGAAACCGAAGTGGTCAACCTCGCGTACCCGATGATGTCCGGCCTTGACTATGCGGGGCAGCGCCTTATCGCTCTCCAGAACATCGATCTTATCTCCGAACATCATGTCGACGTGGTCGAAAAGCGGATTGTACGCTTGAAGAAAGAGTTCCCCGACAAAGTCGTGGTTGCCAGCATCATGGGCAAGAGTCAGGCTGATTGGCAGTCCTTGGTGCGCCGCCTGGAAGCGGCAGGTGCCGATATGATTGAGTGCAGCTTCTCCTGCCCGCATGGGATGCCCGAAAAGGGTATGGGTAGCACCATTGGGCAAAACCCTGAATTGACGGAGCTTAATGCGCGCTGGATTAAGGAGGCGGCCAAAAAGATTCCGGTGGTAATTAAACTAACGCCGCAAATTGCCGACATCACAGCGGCTGCAGCTGCCGTTAAGCGGAGCGGAGCGGATGGAGTGTGTGCCATAAACACAGTCAAGGGCATCATTGGGGTGGACATCGACAATTATGCACCTCTGCCGCAGGTTAATGGCAAGTCTTGCATCGGAGGTATTTCCGGGCCAGCCATTAAGCCCGTGGCCCTGCGCTGCGTAGCTGAAATCGCCCGCAAGGTGGACATTCCCATCACGGCTACCGGGGGGATCAGCAATTGGCGCGACGCCGTCGAATTCCTGCTGCTGGGGGCCCGCAACTTGCAGCTTTGTACCATCGTCATGCAGCATGGATTCCGCGTTATCGATGACCTCGTCGATGGTTTAGACAATTACTTGGGTCGGCAAGGCATAGCGAGGGTGGAGGACCTAGTGGGTAGGGCCCTACCGAATTTAGTCGAGCACTCCCAACTCCCTCGAGGGCACAAGGCTCTCTCGGCTCTAGTTGCCGACCGTTGCCTCAAGTGCGGCCGCTGCTACCTGGCTTGTCGCGATGGAGGCCATCAGGCCATCAACCTAGGCAGCGACCGTCTGCCCATTATCGACAAAGAAAAATGCGTCGGTTGCGGTTTTTGTGCGGCGGCCTGCCCGGTTGACGGTTGCCTCTATATGCAATTGCAAACTACCTAAGGGGGGAATCAAGTGATACTTGTAGGCAATGGTGTTTTAATTGCACTTGATGCGGTTGGAACCTTCATCCCCGACGGGGCGGTGGTCTGCGAGGGGGATGTAGTGCTTGAGGTGGGGAGTACCTCCGTTCTAAGGGGTAAGTATCCGGGTGCTCAGTTTGTGGACGCCCGCGGCGGGCTGATTATGCCGGGAATGACCAATGTTCACACTCATTGTTATAGCACTTTTGCTCGCGGCATGGCCCTCAAAGATGCCTCCCCTAAGAATTTTACGCAGATATTGGAGCGACTGTGGTGGCGTCTCGATCAAGCCTTGGATCTAGAAGGTGTCTACTACAGCGCACTTATTCACTTCATGGACTGCATTAAAAATGGAACAACCTCTGTTCTTGATCATCATGCCAGCCCAAGTGCCATTACCGGGAGTCTACGGACTATCAGGAGAGCGGCCGAGGAGGTTGGGGTGCGCACTAATTTATGTTACGAGGTCAGCGATCGGGACGGTTTGGCGAAGGCCGAAGAGGGGATCGCCGAAAACGAAAGCTATATTCGCGAGTGTCAGGCGGCGCTTAACCCCATGTGCACAGCTACCTTTGGTCTTCATGCCTCGTTTACCGTTGGCGAAGAGACGCTTAAAAAATCGGCCCTAGTGAGCCAAAGCCTTGGCGTGGGCGTGCACCTTCATGTGGCCGAGGACCTGGCAGATGTGGTTCACTGCGTCGACAACTATCGAATGTCTGTGGTCGAGAGATTGCAATCTCACGCTTTGCTCGGCCCGCAAACTATGGCCGCCCACTGTGTCCACATTTCGGCAGAGGAACGGCAGCTGTTGGCAGCAACCGGCACTAATGCGGCTCACAACCCAGAATCAAACATGGGCAATGCCGTAGGAGCTTTGCCTCTAGACGCGATGCTCGCCGCGGGTGTATTGGTCGGCATGGGGACCGATGCCTACACCGCCGATATGTTCGAGGGCATTAAGGTGGCCAACCTGCTCCACAAATTTCACCGCCGCAACCCTGGCGCAGCCTGGGGAGAAGTTCCCCAACTGGCGTTTACGAACAACCAGAAGATAATGTCGCGCTACTTTGCGCGCCAAGTAGGTGCCCTTACACCTGGTGCCTTCGCCGATATCATCACCATTGACTATGCTCCTCCGACTCCGCTCCATGCCGGAAACTATTACGGCCACCTTCTCTTTGGGGTTAGCGGGGGTTTGGTAAGCACTACCATCGTGGGCGGCAAGATTCGCATGCAGCAGAGGGTGTTAATAGGCCTCGACGAAAAAGCCCTAGCAGCCGAGGCTAGACGTCTAGCAGCTACCCTTTGGGACAGATTCTAGCATGCATCGCTCCAGAGCCCCTTTGCATGTCGAGGTTGCCAGTGAAATCAAACAGAGGATTTTTCTAGGTATGTATCCGTCTGGCCAGCAACTTCCGACCGAGCCGGTGTTGGCCAGCGAGATGGGCGTGAGTCGAGGTACCCTACGGGAATCGCTTTCAGTGCTTGAAAGAGAAGGACTGTTGCTGCGCAGGCACGGCGTTGGGTCATTCGTCAAAAAGCAGCCCTCCAAGGTCGTCGCCGGCATGGAGAAGCTAGACAGTCTCTATCACACCATTGAGAGCGCCGGCAGGAAGGCCGAAGACAAGGTGATTCGCATCTACCAGGATAGACTTGAACTACGCATTTCTAGGTCTTTGGAATTGGAGGATGATTCAGAAGGATATATCATCGAGAGCATCCGGTTAGCGGACGGAATACCAGTTATTTATTGCTGGGATGTCATACCCCTCTGGGTGCTTGGCAAGGAAAGGCTGCTGGTGGGCCGTGAATGGTGCAGCTCTTTGACCGAATTTTTTAGAAAATTCACCTCGCACAGGCCCAAGCAATTTGTTTCGAGCGTGATCGCTGTACTACCACCAAAGGCGGTGACCAAGTTGCTGGAAGTCGACGTCCTTACTCCCATGATCTTGATGGAGGGTGTGCTGTACGATGCTAATGACCGGGCCATAAACTTCGGGCGACAATACTATCGTAGCGATAAATATGAATTTACTTTGGTGAGGAAGTAAGGGGGGTGGACAATGGAAAGGGAGAGAATTTGTTTTACGCTTAATAACTCGCCTGTGGAAATTCACTGCCATCCGGGAGAGCGCTTAGTCGATGTTTTGCGCGAACAACTGGATCTTACCGGAACCAAGGAGGGCTGCGGACAGGGAGAATGTGGGGCTTGCACGGTCTTGCTTGATGGCCGCGCCGTTAATTCTTGCTTGGTGTTGATCGGGCAAGTTGCCGAGCGAAGCGTTCTGACCATTGAGGGCTTGGCGGCTGGTGGTAAGCTAGATCCCCTGCAAACGGCCTTTGTCACCGAAGGAGCGGTGCAGTGCGGGTACTGTACTCCCGGCATGATAATATCGGCCAAGGCCTTGCTTATGGAAAAACAGAATCCCACCGAAGCCGAAATTAAAGAAGCGATTGCGGGCAATCTGTGCCGATGTACCGGATACATCAAGATAATTAAGGCCGTGCAGACGGCAGCTTCGGCGCGCTTAGAAGGTTGAGGAAAGGGGGAAGGCGGCATGAACCTGCGCTGGATTGGCAAGCCCATCCCACGACAGGATGCTTGGACAAAAGTTACCGGAGAAGCTCGGTATATGTCGGATCTCAGTATGCCGAACATGCTCTGGGGGAGAGTATTGCGCAGCCCCCATCCCCACGCCCTGATCAAGAGCCTTGACATTTCCGAGGCTGTGGCTTGCCCCGGTGTGGTCACGGTGCTCACCCATCACGATGTTCCTGGGCTAAATGCTTACGGCATCGTGGTACAAGACCAGCCGGTGTTATGTAGTGATAAGGTTCGTTTTGTGGGGGATGCGGTGGCGGTGTTGGCTGCCGAAAGCAAAGAGGCGGCCGCTCATGCTTTGGAGTTGATTAAGGTGGAATACGAGCTTTTACCCGGAGTCTTTGACCCGGAGGTGGCCATGCAGCAGAGCTCTCCAGCCATACATGCGAAGGGTAATGTTCTGCGGCACAGCAAGGTACATCATGGCGATGTCGAGGCCGCTTTTGCTGATTCCGCCGTGGTGGTGGAGCGAGAGTATCGCACCTCGCGCCCCATCTCCGCCTTCTTAGAGACCGAGGGCGGTATGGCGATGTTCGGCGCAGACGGGGTGCTCACCGTCTACTGCGGTGCCCAGTACCCCGATCGGGATGTCATTCAGGTGGCGCGTGCACTAGGTCTGGAGAGAGATAAGGTCCGCATGGTGTCAAGTCTAGTGGGCGGCGGCTTTGGCGGCAAGGATGAGATCACCGTGCAAATCTATCTCGCCCTCTTGGCCCTAAACACCAAGCGTCCCGTCAAGTTAGTGCTGAGCCGGGAAGAATCAATGGTCACGGGGTGGAAGAAGCACCCGATGATTGTCCGTATGAAGACGGGGGCTTCCATAGATGGCACCTTACTGGCCCATGAAGTATCCATTATCTCAGATACCGGTGCCTATGCCTCTCTGGGAGGGACCATCCTACATTCGGCCATGGAGCATTGCAGCGGGCCGTACCGGGTGCCCAATGTCAAGGTGGAAGGTCACTGTGTTTACACCAACAATTCCATAAGTGGGGCGATGCGCGGCTTTGGTGTTAACCAAGTCACCTTCGCCATGGAAACACAAATGGATATTCTCGCGGAGGAGTTAGGCCTAGACCGCTTAGACATCCGTCTTAAGAACGGGTTAAAGGATGGCGATAAGGGTGCTCTAGGAAGTCTCCTCGTGACGGCCATGGGTCCGGTGCAGACTCTGCAGGCGGCAGGACAGACCGAATTGTGGTCGCAGCGCGAAACCTACAAGGCCGAGCCTTCTCGACCGTGGAAAAAAAGGGGAGTCGGCTTGGCGGCGGCTATTAAAGGCTGCGGATTGGGCTTTCGGATGCCGGACTTTGGGGCGGCTAGCGTGGAGCTCTTGCCCAGTGGGTTTTTCCGCGTGCGGGTGGGTTGTCCGGAGATAGGCCAGGGCAATACCATCGCCTTCGCCCAAATGGCCGCCGAGGTCCTCGGATGTAGCGTCGACCAAGTAGAGGTTGTCACGGGTGATACCGGGGAGACTCCGGATTCAGGCACGTCAACCGCCTCGCGTTCCATCTATGTGGCCGGCAATGCCATCATCGATGCTGCCACGAAGGTCGTTGAGTTAGTGGAGCAGGGTATCAGTGCCAGGCTAGTGGTTGATGTGGAGGAGGTAGAGTTGGGGGAAGCGGAGGTTCGCGCGGGGGATGCGATCCTGTCCTACCTTGATGTGGCCGCCTTGTTGCTGCAAAATGGGCAGACATGCTATGCCTCAGGGCGCTTTGACGCCCCCAAGGCCACGGAGGAGGTTCCCTCAGTCTATGGCCTGCCCCATTTAGTTTTTGGCACCAATGCCCATGTGGCCTTAGTGGAAGTAGATACCATGACGGGGCAGGTGGAGGTCCTACGAATCAGTGCCGTATCTGATGCCGGGCGGGTCATTAATTTGCAAGGTTTAGAGGGTCAGTCCGAGGGTGGTGCAGTTATGGGCATGGGTTACGCGCTGACCGAGGATATTATCATCGACCAAGGAATGGTGCGTACACTCAATTTTAATAATTACATCATTCCCACGGCCATGGATACCCCCCCAATATCTACCACTGTGGTCGAGGTGGTAGAGAAGACCGGTCCTTTTGGGGCCAAGGGGGTGGGGGAGGTAGTCTGTATATCGATTACTCCGGCCATCACCAATGCCATCTACGACGCCGTCAAGGTGCGAGTTACTGAACTACCGGCTACCATTGAACGCGTCTTGGCTGGGCTGCAAGATGGTTGATAAATTTGGCGAAAGGCGGGGTTAGGGTGAATAGGTGCAACTTCGTCTCCCCAAGGGCAATGTCAGAAGTCTTAGATATACTGGCTGCTGACCCTGAGGCCAAGCTCTTGGCAGGGGGCACAGATTTAATAGTGCAAATGCGCGAGGGGCGGGTTTCCCCGCGCACATTGGTTGATTTGTCGCGGTTCGGCGAATTAAGCTATATCAAGCTACGGCATGATACTCTGCATGTAGGATGCATGACTACCTTTAATCAAGTAGCCCGCAATCCACTGGTGGTAAGGCATGCCCCCGCATTGGCGCAGGCGGCCCGGCAGGTGGGATCGGTGCAAATACGTAACCAAGGAACCATAGGGGGTAACTTGGCCAATGCCTCTCCCGCCGCCGACAGTATCCCGCCGCTCATAGCTCTGGGAGCCAAAGCTCAGGTGGTCAGCAGGGACGGTAGCCGTAGCCTGGCAATCGAGGACTTGTTGGCCGGGGTGGGTATTAACACTTTGCTGCCCGGAGAGATGATTGCGGAGATTAACTTTTCGCTCCCTGCACCGCGTGCACGCAGCGCCTTCGTCAAGTTGGGGCGGCGCAAGGCCATGGCCATCGCCCGCATCAGCATGGCAGGACTGTTGGTGCTAAGTGCGGACGGTCTGGTAACCGAGGCGCGTCTGGCCTTAGGCGCAGTTGGGGCGACTGTCTTTCGGGCTCTGGAGGCTGAGGCCGCCTTACTCCATAAACCACTTGATAGGGCGGTCGTTGCCGCATGCCTGCAGGCTGTGCAGGACACGGTTGCCCAAAAATTAGGGCGGCGGGCCAGCGCTACGTACAAGCGTGAAGCCATACGAGGGGTGGCCGAGGAGTTGTTCTTTCAGTTAGTCCCAGAGTTAAGCGCACCATAAGGCGTCGGCCTACCAAGACATAGTCAAGACATAAATGAAGGGCGGTGTAAGCTTGCTCGAAGTATTTAGAAACGCCAAAATTGTCAATGTGTTCACCGGCGAAATATTGGAGTCGCATCTCGCCGTAGAGGATGGACGCGTGCTCGGCTGGGGGGACTATAGCGGCGCAGTTGAATACGACCTTGCCGGTAAGTATGTCTGTCCCGGGTTTATTGACGGCCATGTGCATCTGGAGAGCTCTATGGTTACACCGCGAGAGTTTGCCCGGGCTGTGGTGCCTTTAGGCACTACTACTGTCATCGCCGATCCGCACGAAATCGCCAATGTCTGTGGGATGGAGGGCGTAGAATACCTGTTTGCGGCAACGGAGGGGCTGCCCCTTAATGTCTACTTCATGTTGCCAAGTTGCGTGCCTTCTACGATTTTGGACGTAGGCGGAGCGACCCTCGGTGGCCATGACCTTGCGCTCTTAGCAATCCACAGGCGGGTCCTTGGGTTAGGAGAAGTGATGGACTTTAACTCCGTCCTCCAAAATCAGCCGGAAATCATGGCTAAGTTGGAGCTGTTTCGGGGGATGGTCATCGACGGCCATGCGCCGGGCTTACAAGGCAAGGACCTGCATAGATATGTATTTGCCGGCATGCGCTCGGATCACGAATGTGTAAATGCAGCCGAAGCCCATGAAAAATTGAGCCTCGGTATGCACTTGATGATTAGAGAGGGCTCGGCCTGCAAGAATCTCCTGGCGCTCCTGCCGGCAGTAACCCCACACACCTCCCGCCGTGCCTTCTTTGTCACCGACGATAGGCATCCCGCACTCTTGTTGCAAGAGGGCCATATCAACCACTTGGTGCGCATGGCGGTCGCCGCCGGCCTTAGTCCCGTGGTCGCCATCCAGATGGCGACGATCAACACCGCAGAATATTTTGGCCTCAAGACAATAGGCGCCCTAGCCCCCGGCTACGAAGCCGACTTCTTGGTTCTCGACAATTTACACGATTTTCGCCCCAGCAGTGTTTATAAGCGGGGCATTTTAGTGGCGGAGCATGGTCGCGCCCTTCATGATGCAAGCGAAAAACATGAGCCTTCGTTAGCATGCACTATAAACATGGCCCCCTTGACGGAGGAGATGCTCCGCATCCCGGCCCTCGGCCCTGTGGCCCGCGTCATCGGCCTCCTGCCTGGGCAGGTGGTCACGAGTAATTTGCAAATGCGCCCCCTCATTGCGCAAGGAAATTTCGTAGCAGATGTTGTAAATGATGTCCTGAAGCTAGCCGTGATTGACCGCCACCACAAAAGTGGCGCCATAGGCCTAGCCCTTGTCAGCGGTTTTGGGTTGACTAGAGGGGCGATGGCTTCATCGGTGGCGCACGACGCGCACAATGTGGTCGTCCTCGGGACCAACGATGCGGACATAATCATGGCCGTTAGGGAAGTTGAACGACTGGGTGGCGGCGTAGTGCTGGTTAGCGATGGCCATGTGCTGGCCAGTGTTGCTCTGCCACTCGCTGGCCTACTTTCGCTTGGGTCCATGGAAGATGTTGCCGCAGCCCTGCAGATTCTAAACGATCTTGCCCATGCTATGGGCGTCAAAGAAGGGCTTGACCCTTTTATGATTTTATCTTTCTTGGCCCTCCCCGTGATCCCCGAGTTGAAGCTGACATGTCGCGGTTTGGTCAATGTGCAGAACTGCACATTAGTATCCACCGCTGTCATAGGCTGACGGAACAAACAAAGTAGCGTGCAAGGCAGGTGCAAGTAAGTGCAAGATCAAGTGGTAGGCAGCTCGCCAGTCAAGGTAGACGCCAAGGACAAGGCAACCGGAGCGACCAAATATCCGGGTGATTTGCGCGTGCCCGGTATGCTCTATGGCAAACTGCTTTACAGCCCCTCGGCCCATGCCAAGATCATAGGAATAGGGCTGGCGGATGCCTGGCAGGTGCCGGGGGTGCGGGCGGTGTTGACGGCGAACGATGTCCCCGGGCACAACGGTCATGGCGTGATCATTCCCCACCAGCCGGTCATGGCGCGCGACTTAGTGCGTTCGGTGAACGACGTGCTCGTTGCGGTTGCCGCCGAAACAATGGCTGCGGCAGAGGAAGCTTTGCGGAAAGTCAAAATTGAGCTGGTCGAATTGCCGGCCGTGTTTGACGCGACAGCGGCCATGGCCGAGGGTGCGCCTTTGGTCCATCCGGAAGGGAATATTTTGAGTCATCACAAGATAAGGCGGGGCGATATGGCAGAAGGCTGGGCGAGGGCGGCTGCGGTGGTCGAAAACACCTATCGCACCCAGATGGTCGACCATGCATTTCTGCAAACCGAGGCAGCCCTAGCCGAAATCGATGACGGCGGAATTTTAGTGTTGCACGTCGCTACCCAGTATCCCCATTGGGACCGCAAGGAGTTGTCGCGAGCGCTAGGCATGCCCGAAGACATGATTCGGGTGGTAGGCGGCTCGGTAGGGGGGGCCTTCGGGGGTAGGGAGGACATGAGCCTGCAAGTGCAGGCGGCGCTCTTAGCCATGCACACCGGGCGACCGGTTAAAATAGTATGTACCCGCGAAGAATCTTTCCATGCTCATAGTAAAAGACATGCCATGGTCATGCATTATCGCACCGGGGCGACAGGCGAGGGGCGCCTAACTGCGGTTGAAGCGACCATCATCGGCGATACCGGTGCTTATGCCTCATGGGGGACTAATGTCTTGCGTAAAGCAGCGGTCCATGCCACCGGCCCATATATTGTCCCTAATGTCAAAGTAGATGCCTACGCTGTCTACACCAACAATCCATTTGCCGGCGCCATGCGTGGATTTGGTGCGGCACAGCCGGCTGTGGCGTATGAAGGGCAGATGGACGAAGTCGCCAGAGTCCTTGGACTACATCCCTTTGCGGTCCGTTGGCAAAACGCCATGACCGAAGGGTGCATTACGGCCACCGGGCAGGTTTTAGAAAGCGGCGTGGGCTTACGCGCCACCATGGAAAAGGCAGGCAGCTTGGTGGGATGGGATGTGAGCAAAATTAATGGTTAGACGACGGGGTATAGGCATGGCGTCAGTATTTTATGGTACAGGATACGGCAATGGCTTTCCGGACATTTCTTCAGCCATAGTCGAGTTGCACCCCAGTGGCAAAGCTACCGTGAGAACAGGAGCGGTGGATTGCGGGCAGGGCTCGAGCACCGTCTTCGCCATTATTGCTGCCGAAGTGCTCGGCTTGCAGGTGTCAGACATCACGGTGACCACAGGTGATACCGACAATACCCCCGATACCGGGACTACCGCGGCTACCCGTCAGACCTACAACACCGGCAATGCAGTGCGGTTGGCCGCATTAGATGCGCTGAGTCCCCTTCTGGACATGGTTAAACCTAGGCTCGCCGTCAATACGGTGGACGGGCTCGTGGTTCGCGGGGGGGCGATAGAGGTGCGTGGCTTGCCCGGTCGGAAGGTAACCCTGGCGGAGGCGGTTGCTTTGGCCAAGGCGGAAGGGCTGACCACGATGGGAAAGGCGACCTTTACGGCGCATACCACGGCCCTCGACCCAGAAAATGGGCAGGGCGCGCCCTACTGGCCATATGCCTTTGCCACGCACATGGCCGAAGTAGAGGTGGACACTTTAACCGGCATGGTGGAGGTGCTACGGGTTGTAGCAGCCCATGACGTGGGACGAGCGATTAATCGCGCCGGAGTGGAAGGCCAGGTCGAGGGTGGCGTGGCGCAGGGTCTCGGGTTTGCCCTGTTAGAAGAGGTGCAGCTTAACTGCGGGCGTATCCAAAACCCAAACCTAGCCGGCTACCTAGTGCCGACGGCCATGGATATGGCGGTGGTAGAATCCATCATTGTCGAACACCCGGAGCCTAGTGGGCCATTTGGGGCCAAAGGGATAGGTGAGCCCGCTATTCTGCCGGTTGCGCCGGCGATACTCAATGCCATTTTTGACGCCGTGGGCGTGCGCATCACCGACTTGCCCGCTACCCCGGAAAAAGTTTTGCAGGCCATAAAGTTACAAGAAGACAGAGGGATAGTTAAGTGAGCATTCTGTTCAAAAACGCACTGATAGTTACTATGAACGAGCGACGTGAGGTCTTTACCGGGCAGGTATATGTGGAAGGCGACCGTATTGTCGAAATTAATGGCAGTAGGGACCGGGCGGATAAAGTGGTTGATGCCACCGGGCAGGCTCTAATCCCAGGCCTCATTCAGCCCCACATCCATCTTTGCCAGACCGTCATGCGCGGTTGCGCTGATGATATGGAATTGTTGGACTGGTTGAAACTGCGCATCTGGCCACTGGAGGGGGCTCATGACGCTGATTCCATATACTATTCGGCCTTGCTCGGCTGCGGGGAGTTGTTCCAAGGGGGGACCACAGCGATCATCGACATGGAAACGGTTCATCACACCGAATCGGCCTTGCAGGCCATTACCGATTGCGGTATGCGCGCTATGGCGGGAAAGGTGATGATGGATTGGGGACGGAGCGTTCCACAGTCTTTGCTTGAGGACACCGACAGTTCGGTTCGCGAGAGCGTGCGCCTTCTAGAGCGCTGGCACAATACCGCCGGCGGGCGCTTGCAATATGCATTCTCTCCGCGCTTCGTCGTGTCATGTACGGAAGAACTCCTAGTGAAGGTGAGGGACCTATCCCGTCACTACGAGGTCAAGGTGCATACCCATGCTTCCGAAAACCGGGGCGAGATATCTCTTGTGGAGCGGGAGCGGGGTATGCAGAATATCCGCTATCTTGAGCATCTGGGGTTGACAGGTCCCAGGCTGGTGCTGGCTCACTGCATCCATGTGGATGAGAGCGAGTTAAACATCTTGGCAGCGAGCGGTACCAAGGTAGTGCACTGCCCATCATCCAACCTTAAGCTGGGCTCAGGCATAGCCCCGATTCCCAAGATGCTAGAGAAGGGTGTCGATGTCTCCATAGCCGCTGATGGCGCACCATGCAATAATAATTTGGACATGTTCCATGAAATGCGTCTGGCCGCTCTTATACAAAAGCCCAATTACGGACCAACGGCTATGCCTGCCAAAAAAGTTTTTGAGATGGCTACCTTGGGCGGAGCTAAAGCGATGGGCCTAGAGGACGAGCTCGGGAGCATCGAAGTGGGCAAAAAAGCTGATTTGGCCTTAGTTTCACTTGCAGGACTGCATAATTCGCCGGCACACGCAGTCGACATCTATGCGCAGTTGGTGTATCAACTGAAAAGCAATGATGTTTTACTGACTATGGTCGATGGCAGGGTGGTTTGGGAAGGGGGGAAGTTGCACTCAATCAACAGCCAAGAAGTAAAGTTGCAGTCTCATCGGGCGATTGCGAAGCTCTGTCAACGTGCGGGAATACGTCTTTAAAAAACTAGAAGGAGGGCAGTTTGGTGAAGGAAACTAAAGGACTCAATCTAAAGCTCGTGGCTTTGGTCGTGATGTTTGCATTGGTTGTCGTAGTCGCCGCCATGACCAGGCTGGCTCAGCAACCAGACCCTGTTGATGTCACTGCACCTATCAAGGTCGGCTTCGTCTTTGTGGGTTCCATCGGCGATGCCGGCTGGACCTTTGCCCATGATCAAGGCCGACAGTTTTTAGCGAGAGAGCTGCCAGGGGTCGAGACCATGTTTGTCGAGCGTGTTCCTCCGGGGGCTGACTTTGTGCGTGTCGTCCGGGAGATGATTCAACAAGGTGCCACCGTTATCTTCGGCACCAGTTTCGGCTACATGGACTTCATGGTTGACCTCGCTCAGCAGCATCCCGATGTCAAATTCATGCATGTTTCAGGGTTCAAGGTCGCTCCTAATATGGCCACCTATCATGGCAGGCTTGAGGATCCTAAGTTTCTCACGGGCATGCTGGCTGGCTTGATGACCAAGAACAATCGCATCGGATATGTAGCCCCCCATCCCATTCCGTTGGTTATCCGCGGGCTCAATGCCTTTACCCTAGGTGCACGCTTGGTCAACCCAGAGGCCACAGTCCAGGTCGTCTGGACGAATGTCTGGTTTGATCCTGCCAAGGAGCGGGAGGCGGCCCTAAGTCTGATTGATGCTGGCGTTGATATGCTCGGCCATCATCAAGATTCGCCTGCTGTGCAACAGGCGGCACAGGAACGGGGGATATATGCCATGGGCATGAATTCGGACACGCGTCATATGGCGCCGCGAGCTACCTTGGCGAGTGTCGCCTGGAACTGGGGTCCGTTTTATGTGGATGTGGTGCGTTCGGTTCGCGATGGCACTTGGACCAATGCGCAACACATGTGGCCGATGCCGGATATCATCGACCTGGCCCCATTCGGCGACGGACTTGTGCCACAGACGGTGCAGGAGAGAGTGCTGGCTAAGCGGCAGCAAATCATCGATGACAAGTATCTTGTTTTCAGCGGTCCCATCAAAGACCAAGCGGGCACTGTGGTAATCCCGCCTGGAGTTCGAATGGAAACTGCCGATGTGCTAGCAATGTACTGGCTGGTTGAAGGAGTAATAGGGACACTGCCAGTCCGCCGTTAGCCTGGCCATACGAGGTGAAGATGGACTTTAGGGGAGGGGTAGAGTAAGGCAAAAGTTAAGTATGTTGCCATCGGGCGCTAGCCCAGCTGCGGTTCAAGGTCGACAGGTATAACGGTGTAAAATAAGGAGGGTGCTAGAGAAGTGGCAAACGTTAAAGGACTTAATTTAAAGCTCGTGGCTGTAGTCGTGGTGCTTGCCTTGGCTATCGTAGTCACCGTCATGGTCAGGCAGGCTCAGCAACCCGATCCCGTCGATGTTACAACGCCTCTAAAGGTCGGCTTCGTCTTTGTAGGTTCCATCGGTGATGCAGGTTGGACCTTTGCTCACAATCAAGCGCGACTTCAAATAGAGAACGATCTGCCATGGGTTGAGACCCTGTTTGTCGAGAGCGTCCCTCCGGGAGCCGATTTTGAGCGCGTCGTCCGTGAGATGATTCAACAAGGGGCTACCGTCATCTTTGGCACCAGCTTCGGTTACATGGACTTCATGGTTAACCTCGCTCAGCAGTACCCCAATGTCAAGTTCATGCACGCCACGGGCTTTAAAACCGCTCCGAACCTGAGTACCTACTTTGGCCGGGTGGAGGACCCTCGATTCCTCGCGGGCATGGTGGCTGGGTTGACAACGAAGACTAATCGACTTGGGTACGTAGCCGCTCATCCCATTCCTGAGGTTATCCTCGGGCTAAATGCCTTCACTCTCGGCGCACGCTTGGTTAACCCAGCGGCTACAGTCCAAGTAGTCTGGACCAATGTCTGGTTTGATCCGGCCAAGGAGAGGGAAGCCGCCATCAGCCTCCTAGATGCGGGGGCTGATGTTATCGGACAGCATCAGGACTCGCCAGCCGTACAGCAGGCGGCGCAAGAGCGAGGCGCTTTTGGCACCGGGAACAATTCGGATATGAGATTTATGGCTCCGCGTGCCACCCTGACCGGGCCAGTCTGGAACTGGTTTCCTTTCTATAAGACCGTACTCGAGTCTGTTCGTGCCGGCACATGGACTAGTACCCAGCACAGATGGGCCATGCCTGACATTGTCGACCTAGGCCCATTTAATGATGCCCTCGTGCCAAAGCCTGTGCAAGAGAGAGTGCTGGCCAAGAGGCAGGAGATTATTGACGATAAGTTTTTTGTCTTCACCGGTCCTCTCAAAGACCAGGCCGGCACAGTGAGGGTGCCTGCCGGTACCCGGATGCCTGTTGCCGACATGCTTTCTATCAACTGGTTGGTCGAAGGGGTCATTGGCACCTTGCCTGCGAGATAAACGACCTCCAAGGCAGGGCATGGTAGACGGTAAGCCTAGATGGGGTGATTCCCCATCTAGGCAAATCTCAGTGAGGGGGAGGCAACATGAGTGCTGGGGCGACCCTAGCTATGAGAAAGATTACGAAGAGATTTCCGGGAGTGTTGGCCAATGACCGGGTGGATTTTTATGCCCAACACGGAGAAATACATGCCTTACTCGGCGAAAACGGAGCCGGCAAGAGCACTTTAATGAATATATTGACTGGCCTTTATTGGCCTGATGAAGGCGAAATTAGTATCCGGGGCGAGGTGGTTAACTTTCGCGCCCCGCGGGACGCCGTACTGCAGGGCGTAGGGATGGTTCATCAGCACTTTCGACTGGTACGCTCCTTTACCGTAGCTGAGAACATTACTCTGGGCATGCGCCAGGAGGGTTTTTGGTGGCGTCCGCAGGTGGTAGAACAAAAAATAGCTACTTTAGCCGCTACCTATGGTATGGCAGTGGAGCCCAAAGCGAAAATATGGCAGTTGTCAGTTGGCGAGCAGCAGCGTGTAGAGATCATGAAGATGCTTTATCGGGGGGCGCAGATTTTAATCCTTGACGAACCCACCGCCGTACTTACTCCGCAGGAGGTCAAGGAACTTTTTCGCAATTTACGTCAATTGGCGGAAAGTGGCAAGACTGTTATCTTTATCACCCACAAATTACATGAGGTGATGGCCTATGCCGACCGCATCACGGTGCTGCGCAATGGTCGCTCGGTCGCAGTGCGAGAGAAAGCAGAGACCAGTATCAAAGAACTTGCTCATCTCATGGTCGGCAGGGAGCTTTCCCCAGAGATATCTAAACCTCCCAACACGAATCAGCAGGAGATCCTCCGCCTGGAAGGGGTCTGCGCTTTAAATGACCGGGGCCTGCCGTCTTTGCGTAATGTTTCGTTAACGGTTACTAAAGGGGAGATTATTGCCTTTGCCGGCGTCGCCGGAAACGGACAACGCGAACTGGCTGAGGTTGTTACCGGTCTTAGGCCCATTACTACCGGCCGATTTTGGCTTCATGGTCAAGATGTCACATCCTGCTCGGCAAGGCAGCTCATCGATGCAGGGGTAGGTCATATCCCTGAGGATCGCAAAGGTATGGGTCTTGTGCCCAACATGGCCATAATGGAGAATGCCATTCTGAAATCATACCGCGATCGGTCAGTCTGCCCGGGATATTGGTTGGATCACAAGGCGATACGGCAGCGAGCAGAACAACTTGTCACCGCCTTTGGGGTTAAGACGGCAACTTTAGATTCACCGGTGAGGTTGATGTCCGGTGGGAATCTGCAAAAGTTGCTGTTGGCGCGGGAAGTATCGGCCGGACCGGACCTAATCATCGCCGTATATCCGGTGCGCGGCTTAGATGTAGCGGCCACCGAATACATTCATCAGCTCCTGGTCGAGCAAAGGAATCAAGGAACAAGCATACTGTTGGTTTCGGAAGATCTCGATGAAATTTTTAAGTTGGCTGACCGCGTGGCGGTTATCTTCGAAGGACAGATAATGGGCATTCTGCCGATTAAGCAAGCTAATTTGGACGAAGTGGGCTTGATGATGGCGGGGGCGAGGGCAAGTGAGGTGGCCTTAGGCTGATGGGGAGTAAAGAGGGAACTTTTGGCGGCTGGGTATTTCGATGGGAAAAACGTCTCACATCTTCGTCCCAAATTAATGTGGCTATCCCCTTTATTTCGATCGGCCTCGCGCTCTTGGTCGGGGGACTGGTTATCTTGTTCTTAGGTTTTAACCCACTAAGTGTGTATCGCAGTATGTTTGCGCATGCCTTTTTTTCACGTTTTGGCCTGATGGACACTGCAGTGAAGGCCATCCCTCTGATGTTGGCCGGACTGGGGGTGGCTCTGGCTTTTCGCATGCTACTCTGGAATATTGGCGCGGAAGGGCAAATCTACATGGGCGCATACGCCGCCAGCGGGGTGGCTCTGTCGATGCCTGGAGCACCAGCATATATAGTCTTGCCGGTCATGTTGCTTGCCGGCATGGCGGCAGGAGCTTTTTGGGCCCTTTTGGCAGGCATCCCGCGGGCCTACTTTGGGGCCAATGAAACTATCATTACACTGCTATTAAACTATATTGCAGTATTTTGGGTGGACCACTTGGTCTTTGGCCCCTGGCGCGACCCCGGTTCGTTGGGCTTTCCCATAACGCGTGCCTTTAGCAGCGCCGCCAGATTGCCATCAATTGCCGGTACGCGCATTCATTTGGGATTGGCCATTGCTCTGGCCCTAGCTTTGCTGTTGTACTTCATCCTCTACCATTCACGCTGGGGCTATGAAGTTAGGGTTATCGGTGAAAGTCCGGGAGCAGCTCGCTATGCCGGCATGGACATTCGGCGCAATATAATCTTGGTGATGCTGATTAGTGGTGCATTGGCGGGCATCGCCGGCATGACTGAAATTTCAGCCATCCATGGCCGCCTGCAACCTGGTTTTTCACCCGGCTACGGCTATACAGCCATCATCGTGGCCTCCCTAGCGCAGATGCATCCCGGTTATGTGGTCTTGGTGTCGTTTTTGTTGGCCGGCCTCTTAGTGGGCGGTTTCAGTATGCAAATTGCCGGATTGCCGTTGGCAGTGGTTTCTATGCTGCAAGGGGCCATCCTCTTCTTCTTGCTAGGCAGCAGCATATTCGCCCGCTACCGCCTCACTGTCCGTCGGAAGGAGTTGGTTTGAGTTGGACTCTGCTTTCTATATCGCCATCCTCACCGCAGCCATCACCGCCGGGACCCCGCTACTGTATGCCGCCTTAGGGGAATTATTGGCGGAACGCTCCGGGGTGTTAAATTTAGGAGTTGAGGGGATGATGTTAGTCGGCGCGGTGGCGGGCTTTTTGACCACCGTTGCCACAGCCAACCTTTGGTTGGGAGTTGCCTCCGCCATGTTGGCGGGGGGAGCCTTGGCTTTTGTCCATGCTTTTCTCTCCATCACCATGCGGGCCAATCAAGTTGTGACCGGGTTGGCCCTTACAATTTTTGGCACTGGGATAAGCAGCTTAATCGGACGCAGGCTCATCGGCGTACCTTTGCCGATAACTTTCTCCGACACTCCCCTTCCATTTTTGTCCGAGCTTCCAATAATTGGCACAGTATTTTTTCGGCATGACCCGTTGGTCTACCTCTCCTACCTGTTAGTTCCTTTGGTGTGGGTGTTTTTATATTGGACTAGAGTCGGTCAGAATTTTGTGGCCGTGGGCGAGGACCCGGCGGCAGCCGATGCGGTGGGCATCAATGTAAACTTGGTCCGGTATATTGGCGTCATCATCGGTGGCATGCTCGCCGGTCTGGCGGGTGCCTATTTGACCCTGGCTCTGGCTCCGGTGTGGCTAGATGGCATGACGGCGGGCCGCGGTTGGATTGCCATCGCGTTAGTAATTTTTGCCACTTGGAACCCAATACGGGCGATGTTTGGAGCATACCTTTTTGGGGGTGTCGCGGCACTTGGGTTTCGCATCCAAATCCTTGGGTGGCCCATTTCGCCGTTCTATCTGCAGATGATGCCCTATATCTTTACTATTTTGGTGTTAATATTTGTAACTTATCAAGGGCGGGCACGAAAATTGGGCGCGCCGGCAGCCTTGGGTCTACACTATGATCGGGAGGACAGGTAGCATGCGACACGTCAAACATTTAATTTGTTTGCACTGCGGCAGGCAGCAACAAGCTCTGCCGAGTACTTGCACCTGTGCAGCATGTGCCGGGATACTCGAAGTGGTTTATGATTACGATCGAGTGGCAGAAAAGGTCAACAGAGAGTATTTTCGTGACTTGCGCGAGTATTCATTGTGGCGCTACCTGCCTTTGCTGCCTGTAGAACCCCATACCCCACGTACACCCCTTAGGGTAGGCTTTACTCCCATCTACGAGGCACCTGCCTTGGCTGGCATCCTTGGGCTTGACACTCTCTTAATCAAGGACGAGGGACAGAACCCCACAGGTTCACTAAAGGATAGAGCCGCTGCTGTGGGAATGGCGAAGGCCATGGAGGCAGGGGAAAATGCCGTGGCCTGTGCCTCGACCGGTAATGCCGCCAGTGCCTTGGCAGGAAATGCCGCCGCACTGGGCAGGAGGGCCTGTATTTTTGTTCCTCAGCGCGCCCCACGCGGGAAGATAGCTCAATTGCTGGTGTTTGGGGCGACAGTGGTCAGTGTGCAGGGCAGCTACTTGGAGGCCATCGAACTGTCACGGCAGGCCATAAAAGAATATGGATGGTACAACCACAACGCAGCCATCAACCCCTATCTGGTCGAGGGGAAGAAGACGGTTTCCTTAGAAATTTGCGAGCAGTTAGACTGGCAAGTGCCGGACTGGGTGGTTTTTGCGGTGGGCGATGGCTGCACCATCGCCGGTGCTTGGAAAGGCTTTGTGGATGCCTATTCCATCGGACTAATCGACAGACTGCCCAAGATGCTTGGCGTTCAGGCTGCAGGCAGTTGCCCCATCAGCAACGCTTTCCACAGCGGTGAGGCATTACTGCCGATGGAGGAGCGGACATTGGCTGATAGTATCGCGGTTGGCGCACCACTAAACCCAGACAAAGCCCTGCGCGCCGTGCGGGATTCGGGTGGAACCATGGCCACGGTGTCAGACGAGGAGATTTTGCAAGCCATGTCGCTTTTGGGCAGGAAGGCAGGCGTCTTCGGTGAACCGGCTGGGGTGGCCGGCCTGGCGGGCTTAAGGCAGGCTTTGGATCAAGGCAGGATCGGGCGGCAGGAAAGGGTCTTGCTCTGCGTCACCGGCAATGGTTTGAAAGATGTCTACAGTGCCGGCCAGGCAGTGGGCGAACCACTTTCAGTCAAACCTAATCTCCGCGATTTGGCGGCCGCCCTACCCAAGGAGCTCCTTGGCTAATTTTTCGCAGGTGGTGAGAATATGGATTTGTTGATACGGGGCGGCACGGTCGTTGGCGAAGAGAAGCAGCGACGGGCCGATATCTTGGTGCGCGAGGGGAAGATAGTCGAAATTAGCGAAACCATCGTGCCCCCTGGGGGCCATGATGTAGTAGATGCCACCGGCATGCTCGTGTTGCCTGGCGTGATTGATGTGCACACCCATTACGGCATGGTCGGTGCTCGCGGAGTGCGCACCGCAGACGATTTCTATCAAGGCAGTGTCAGCGCCGCTGCCGGTGGAGTGACCACAGTCATAGACTACGCCGACCCAATGACGGGGGAATCATTGCCAGAGGCGGCACTTAAGCGACGCCTTGAGGCGGAGGAAGGCATTGCCATTGATTTTTCGCTGCATGTCGTGGTTTCGAAATTTGGCCAACAGGATGTGCCTGAGTTGGCGGCTTTAGCTGAGCAGGGCATCACCAGTCTGGGCGAAATTTTTACCTCGCACCCCAGCCTTAAAATCGACACAGAGGATTTGCGTCTGCTCTTAGTGAAGGCGCGGGATGCCGGTATCTTAGCGACCATGCATGCCGAGGACGATCTTCTCATCCAGGAAGCTGGCCGCGTATTGCGACAGGCAGGCCAAGACGATAAACAGTACCATGGCATAAGCCGCCCTATAGAGGCTGAAGTGACGGCCATCAAGGGGTTGATCGAGATGGCCGCCGAGCTAGAGTGCCCGCTCTACATAGTGCATGTGTCTAGCGGAGAAGGCGCTAAAGCCATAGCCGATGCCAGGCGTGCGGGGCTACTGATTATGGGGGAGACCTGTCCGCACTACCTGTTGTTGAATGAAGGTAGGTACCGAGAAACAGGTGCAGCGCTCTATATTATGAACCCACCACTGCGGGAAGCGGCGAACAACGACGCTCTCTGGGCTGCTTTGGCCGATGGTACGTTGCAGGTGGTGACAACCGACCACTGTTCGTATACCCGGCAACAAAAAGAGGCTTCATCCCTGTGCTTTGAGATCATGCCGGGGGTGCCAGGTTCGGAAACCCTCCTGCCTTTGCTCTACACCGAAGGTGTGGGCAAGGGGCGAATCGAGTTGCCCCGACTAGTACAACTTTTGTCGAGCAATCCGGCCCGCATCTTTGGCATCTACCCACAAAAAGGCACTATAGCCGTGGGCAGCGATGCCGACATGGTCATCTTTGACCCTGTCAAGGAGGTGACTATCACGGCCCTCGAGCAGCATTCTGCCGCGGGCTACACTCTTTTTGAGGGGTGGAAAGTCAAGGGGTATCCCCGGCTCACGCTACTCCGCGGGCAAGTGATCTTTCGGGATGGTCAATTTTGTGGCGAGCGCGGGGCCGGCCGATTTATTCCCGCCCATAAGGGCCAGATCCTCTAAATATAAGCTCCCGGCTCATGCCCCTAGCTATATGTTACTACGGGCGTCCCAATATCGTCGGCGTGTATCGTCGGCGTGCGGAGACGGCCATGCGCCAGCGAAACAACGGGGAAATGTCCGAGATTGAGGTGGAAAATATTAACGAAATAGTAATTTCACAGCGCCAGGCACGGCGTTTCCTTGTTGCTCGCCAGAGGTATCGGGCCAACAGCTCTCCCTTTATTGGTATTGACGGGGTCAAAGATGCAATTGATTATCTTGGAGCAGTACAGGTGGACCCGATCAATCCCTTCGCGCGCAACCATGACCAGGTGCTTTTTTCGCGGGTCGCTGAATACAACCCTGCCTTGTTAGACACAATGCTCTATCAGCAGCGCGCCGGTTTTGAATATTATTGCAATGCCCTCTGTGTATTGCCCATGGTTGAATACCCTTTTTTTGCTACTCACATGCGCGAAGTGCAGGCTGAGTACCGCATGACCCCCGAGGTGGCTACTGCCGCTCAAGTGGTCCTGGCCAAGCTACACAACGAAGGGGCATTGATGGCTAGGGATATACAGTCCGGGCAGCGTGCTGCCGCTTGGTGGGATGGCGGCATCGCCCAGAGCAGGGTAGAGAAAGTAGCTTTGGATGTACTGCACTTTACCGGACAGGTCATGATTGAGTCGCGGCAAGCCGGCCAACGGAGTTACAATTTGACCGAGAGGTTAGTGCCGAAAGCCCTTTTGAGGCAGGAGGTCGGAGTAGCAGAGTGCCAAGACTTTATGATGGACAAATTCTTGCGGGCTTACGGACTGAGTCAGAGCACTCTTTTTCGCTTCGGTTGGGGTAGAACGCCGAAGAGAGAGGCAAAAGCTCAATTGCACCGCTTCCTTGAACAGGGTCGGGCGGTAGCTGTGAACATTGAAGGCGTTAAACGCAGGTACTATTGTCACTTTAACCATGTCCCCCAGCTACTGGCCGACGAGGGACTGCCCGAGGGAGCGGAGGCGGTGTTTGTCGCCCCATTAGACAATCTGCTGTGGGATAGGGATAGGTTGCTCGACTTGTTCGCGTTTCATTATCGCTGGGAGGTCTATACTCCGGTGGCCAAGCGAACTTATGGTTACTATGTCCTACCTATTCTGTACGGAGAAAATTTTGTCGGTCGCATTGAGCTGCGAGCATGTCGAGAGCAAAATGCACTAGAAATCGCCAAGCTGTGGCTCGATGACCCGCGGCTAGAAGTGCAAGATGCCATTTGGCGGACCGCCACCGACATCGCCAAACGCCTAGGGTTGGAACTAACGGACGGGAAGGGGTGGCTGAAGTGCTGAGCATCACTTTTTTCGGTGCATGCGACACCGTGACGGGCTCATGCTACTTGATCGAGACCAAACAAGCCAAAATCCTAGTTGATTGTGGCATGTTTCAAGGTGGAAGAGAGCATAAGGAGAGAAACGAGGCGCCCTTCAACTTCTCACCGGAGACAATTGATGCGGTGCTACTCACCCATGCCCATATTGACCACAGTGGTCTGCTGCCCAAATTGGTACGAGAGGGTTTTAGCGGCGAAATAATAGCGACCAGGGCGACCGGCAGTCTGTGCAATCTCATGTTGCGGGACTCGGCCCATGTGCAGCTGATGGAGGCTGAGTGGCAGAATCGCAAAGCAAAAAGGGCAGGAGACGATGATGTCCTGCCACTATATACACTAAATGATGTCGAGCACTGCCTCAAACTCTTCCGCACCGTGCGTTATGAGGAGCGTGTGCCGGTAGTGCCGGGGGTAACGGTAAGTTTTCTTGATGCCGGCCATATTCTTGGTTCCGCCATGCTCGAGGTCTATCTGGATGTGTTAGGGGAAGAACGGAAGGTAGTTTTTTCCGGCGATCTCGGCGAGCGAGGGCGCCCCATTGTGGCCGACCCCTCTTATATCACCAAGGCCGATTATGTTGTCATTGAATCGACTTATGGCAATCGCCGCCATGACGACCCAACCCAAAGGCGCGCCCAGCTGGGCAAGATTCTCCTTGATGCTATTCGGGAAAATGAAAAGGTGGTAATACCGGCCTTTGCGGTGGGGCGAACGCAGGACGTGCTCTACGAGATCAATGCCCTCTACCGCAATGGCGACATCCCTTTGTTGCCCGTGTACATTGATAGTCCCTTAGCTATATCCGCAACAGAAGTGTTCCAACAATACAAGGATTACTACGATGAGGATACCAAGGATCTCCTAAGACGAGATATGTCGCCCTTTACCTATCCCGGCCTGCGTTTTACACGGGAAGTAGAGGAAAGCAAGGCTCTCAATGAGGTAAAGCATGCCTGCGTAATTATCTCTGCCAGTGGCATGGCTGAGGCCGGTCGCATCAGGCATCATCTCAAACACAATCTATGGCGCCCGACCGCTCATATCCTCTTTGTTGGTTATCAGGCAGCAGGGTCGCTTGGCCGGAGAATCGTCGATGGAGCACGAGAAGTCACCATTTTTGGCGAGGAGATTGCCGTGCGGGCGAACATTCATGTCATCGCGGGTCTCTCCGCCCATGCCGATCAAGCAGGACTCATGGGGTGGATGAGGGCGTTTCAAGAAGGACCCAGCACCGTTTTCATCACCCATGGCGAAGAAGACAGCCGGATGAGCTTGGCAGAACTCCTGCGCGCGGAGAGGGGCGCGCAAGTGGTTGTCCCCGAGTGTGATGTTGCCTATACCTTGACTGAGGGCGCGTTTCTGGCCAGCGCGCAAAAATCTACCCCGGTGTCTGCCGCCGTTCCCGCCTTTGACGAGCTGGACGCCCTGTGGCGGCAAGCCCGTAAAGGCATAAACCAGAAGCTGCGCTTTGGGTCACGGCGCGAAGTCAAAGAAGCTCGCAAACTTAATGAGCGACTGCGTAACCTCCTCCATCAAGTGGCTCATAAACTCAAGCTTTAAAGGGAGAGTTGCTTGCTACCTGGCTTAACCAAAGGCAGCCCCTGTTGACAGAGGGGACAGGAAGACGGGTCGTAAGTAGTGGTATCCATGGATAGGAGGGCCTCGGTACGGTGTCCTAAGTTTACCCTTCCGTTGCTCCGATCCACCAGTAGCCCCACGCCGCAGATGCTCGCCCCACTTCTGGCTACTACTTCGAGTACTTCCTTGGCGGAGCCCCCTGTCGTGACAATGTCCTCTACCACGAGGACGCGATCGAGAGGTAGAAGGCTGAAGCCACGCCGCAAAGCCATGGTGTTTTCCTCCCGTTCGCAGAAGATGGAGCGCGCCTTGAGGTGACGGGCCACTTCATAAGCAATAATTACCCCGCCGACGGCGGGACCCACTACTACTGTTACGCCCTCACCCAAAAAACGAGCCGCCAGCTCACGGCAGAGTATCTCGGTATATTGTGGGTGTTCTAAGACCCGAAATTTTTCGATGTAGAGTGCGCTGTGTAGTCCGGAGCTCAGGCGGAAGTGGCCTTCCATAAAAGTTCCCGTAACCTTAAAAATGTCGGTGATTTCTGCGTTGCTAAGCATTTGTAACCCTCCTTCGCTTCTTTATTGTTGGTGAGCCATGCCTCTAAGTTCGGCGATATTTCTGACCCCTTGTCTCGTGGCATAGGCCTGTAGTCCTTGGTGGATTGTGGGTACGGCCAAGGGGTTGACCATGCTGGCTGTCCCAATGCCCACCGCTGTTGCTCCCGCCAGGATAAATTCTGCCGCATCCTGCCAAGTAGAGATGCCACCCATGCCGATGACCGGAATTTTTACCGCGCGGAATACTTGGTAGACCATGCGGAGAGCGACAGGCTTTATGGCGGGTCCCGAAAGACCGCCAAAGGTTCCGCGTAAAATCGGTCGTCGCGTCTCTATATCTATGGCCATGCCGAGGAGAGTATTTATCAGCGAAATGGCATCAGCACCGGCCTCTTCGACGGCGCGCGCGATGGCAGCAATGTCGGTAACATTGGGTGACAATTTGACGATGAGCGGCAGCTGGGAATGCTGCCTAACCAAGGTGGTGACTCTTGCCGCGGCTATGGTGGACGCGCCAAAGGCCATGCCACCTGTTTTGACGTTCGGACAGGAAATATTGACCTCAAGCGCGCTTACTCCGACCACTTTGTCTAGGCGGGTAGCCAGTGCGGCGTATTCCTCCTCGGTATTGCCGCTGATGTTCACTATTACCGGGGCATGTTGTTGGCGCAGAAAGGGCATTTCCCCGGAAATAAATTTCTCTACCCCCGGGTTCTCGAGGCCGATGGAGTTAATCAGCCCAGCAGGCGTCTCGATGAGGCGGGTACCGGGATTGCCCGTCCGCGGGGCGAGAGTAATGCCCTTGACCACGATGGCGCCGAGCATGCCAAGATCGAAAAATTCGCTAAGCTCTCTGGCGTAGCCGCAGGTACCGGAGGCTGTGACGAGGGGGCTGCTCAAAGAAAGTCCGGCCAGGGAGGTAGCGAGAGGGTTTATCTTCTCCATGCAAAATCCACCTCCTCGGCCCAGAGTACCGGTCCATCAGTGCAGATGTGCCAGTAGTCTTCTCCGTTACTTTTTGGGCAGGTGCACCCTAGGCATAACCCCAAGCCACAGGCCATGATACTTTCTAAGCTGACCTGTAGCGGCAACTTGGCGGCTAGGCACAAGTCTTTGGTGGCACTGAGCATCGCGTGGGGACCGCAGGCGAAGCCTAAGGAGAAATCTTCCTGGCAGAGTGTCGCGGCAAGGAGATCAGTAACTTTGCCATGGTAGTGTCCGCATCCATCCTCGCTGGCAGTAACTACCTTGACGCCTATGGTTTCTAGATGGCTGACCTCTGCCAAGTCATCAGCGCAGCGCACGCCGTAGAGACAAGTTGCGGTCGCCTTGTCGGCGCTCAGTACTTGAGCTAGGGGAAAAAACGGAGCAATTCCCATCCCTCCGGCCACGAAAAGCGAGTTCTGGCGTGGGTGCGAAGTGGCAAAACCTTTCCCTAGGGGTCCGATAAGGTCGACCTTCTCCCCCAATCGGAACAAGGAGATTAGCTCTGTGCCACGCCCCACTACGCGGTAAAGTACGGAGATGGTTCCCTTCGCCCGGTCGATGCGGTTTAGGCTGAAAGGGCGCCGCAAAAGCGGATCATATTGGCTGCTCGCGCGGATGTTTACGAATTGGCCTGGTTTGGCGGCAGCAGCAATTTCGGGTGTGCACAAGGTGAGGCGCCAGATTTTAGGTGCCACTTTGATATTCTCTACCACCTCGGCGATTCCACAATGGGGCCGATGCTCTACCATGCTCTTTTTCCCCCTTCCAACAGGGCTTTGTTGATAATGTCGCGAGAATGTATGGCCGCCCCTCGGGCCGCATCTTGGTAAGAGCCCCCTTGTTTAGCAAAAGCAAAGATTATGTCGCGGGAGGAGTTGACCACCGCGCCAAGGCCATCCGCATTGAATGAGGCCACTACATCGGCGGGGCCGGCACCTTGCGCCCCAAAACCGGGGACCAGGAAGTAGGCATGCGGCATGATTTTGCGCAGTGCGGCCGCTTCGCGGGGATAGGTAGCCCCCACTACCGCCCCCACCGCCGAATAGCCATCGCTGTCACGGGACGCGAGCCCCCACCGGTGGCAATGTTCGCCCACGATTTCGTAAACTTTTTTATCTACCACCGCGAGATTCTGTATTTCACTGCCGGATGGGTTGCTGGTCTTAACCAGCACAAAGACTCCGGTGCCCGATAATTGAGCGCGCTCCACTAGGGGAGCAATACTATCGCTCCCCAGGTAGGGATTGACCGTCAGCGCGTCTGCCGGAAAAGCTGCTAGCCTTGTGCCGCCAACCTGTGTTGTTCCCAGGTAGGCATCGGCATAACCAACCATTGATGAGCCTATGTCGTTGCGCTTGCCATCGATTATGACCAAGAGGGAGTGCTGTTTGGCATAGCTGATTGTTTGGGATAAAGCGCTCATGCCGGGGGCTCCCAAGCATTCATAGAAAGCCAACTGCGGCTTTACCGCAACCACCACATCGGACAAGGCCTCAATCAGGCCCTTGTTAAATTCGAGGATGCATTCCGCGGCAGCCGCGAAGGTCTCACCCCCTTGATGGAACCAGCGAGAACATAAATCCGGCGGTAAATTAGCGATATTAGGGTCTAGACCGGCCACCAGCACACTCTGCTTGGCGAGAATGGCCTTAGTCAAGCGGCGGGAGAAAGGTTCATTCATAGACAACACCATCCCTCATCACTATCTTGCCATTAACCATGGTCATAACCGGCCATCCCCAGAGGGTGAGGCCGGCGAAGGGCGTGTTCTGCCCTAGGGAATAAAAATTGCCCGGTGTAACGGTCTTCACGCCATGAAGGTCGATTAGGGTCAAATCAGCCAACCCCCCCGGCACAATTTCGCCCCGCGGCAAGTTGAGGATGCCGGCGGGCTTACTTGACATAAGCTGCACCAGCTCAGGCAGAGCAAGAACGCCGGTGTTGACGAGATGAGTGATGAGCAAAGGCAGAGCGGTCTCTAACCCAACTATACCAAAGGGAGCATCCTGGTAAGGAAGCGCCTTTTCATCGGCGTGGTGCGGGGCATGGTCGGTGGCAATGCAATCGATGACCTTATCTTTGAGGGCTAGCCGTAGCGCATGGACGTCATGGGCAGTGCGTAGGGGAGGGTTCATCTTGCTATTGGTGTCGGTGGGGGTGACAAACTCGTCGGTCAAGAGGAGATGGTGGGGGGTAACTTCGCAGGTGACAGGTATGCCGCTTGTTTTAGCCTCTCTGATCATTTGGATGCTTAGGGCGGTGCTCACATGAGCAATGTGGAGTCTGCCGCCGGTTTCCTTAGCGAGCTCGAGGTCTCTGGCCACCATGCTTTCCTCAGCGGCGGCAGGTATTCCTCTAAGTGCCAGCTTTGCGGAATGAGCGCCCTCATGCATGACTCCCAGTGCCGAAAGTTTTTTGTCCTCGCAATGGGCAATGACCGGCAGGTGGTGAGTGCGGCTGTGTTGCAATGCCTCCCTAAAGACGACCGCCTCGCTGACCGGTTCACCATCGTCCGAAAAAGCCACCGCCCCTGCCGCCATCAGATCCAGAACAGGTGTTAGCTCCTGCCCTCGTTGCCCCTTGGTGATTGTGGCAATAGGGTAGCACCGCACGGGGGCGTGGTTTGCTTTGCCCGCGAAGTAGCGGAGAATTTCGGCATTGTCGAGTGGAGGCCAGGTGTTAGGCATGGCACAGACGGCTGTATACCCTCCGGCTGCGGCGGCGCGTCCGCCACTCAAAATGGTTTCTTTGTGTTCTCGTCCCGGTTCGCGCAGGTGCACATGGATATCTACAAGGCCCGGAATCAGTACCTTGTCGCGTGCGTCAATGCAGTTGTTGCCAACAAAAGGCAAGTTGTAGCCGATGGCCACAATGCGCTCGCCAGAGACCAGCACATCAGCGTGGATATCGACATTGTTGGCTGGGTCAAGCAACCTTGCGCCGGTGATTAACGTGTCCATTCGTAGCGTAACCCTCCCTCTGCTAGTAATGCCCAACAAAAATAGCTTTCTCGCCGCAGCAAGAAAGCCAAGGTAGCCCAATAAGAATGGTGGGCGACATCCTTTCCTGCCTCTCAGGGCACAATTAAAGGAACTATTCGAGAACACACTACTTCAAGGCGGGAGAGTTGTCAACTAGTTTCTAAAACAAAGCCTGACCGACCACAGGGACGGCAGACTGTGATCGTCATCCAATTTGAGTGCGCCTTCTTGAGGAATGATCCTCCGGGTTCTGCTGGTTGAAAATAGAGTAATTGGTATATTCTCAGTCCCGTTACAGGCTATCCCCTCAGTCTGAAAATAAAAGCCAAAAATGTCTTGACAATACTATCCGTATTATGAAAGAATAAATTGAATATTATTAAGTTGGCAGAACGAGTAGCGGCTTAGGGTAAGAGTCTTTGGGGGGCAACTATAACGACTGATTTGCGGCATGTAGGGCTAACCGTTATTATGCTGGCGCTATTAGCCGCAAGTTTTTTCGCGAGCACAGGGCATAGTGCTGCCCCCGAGACGTGGCCATTTGGCGATAGCGTGCTCTACTTTACCTCCCCCGGCTGCACAAAATGTGAAGAACTAATGCCAGTTATCCGCCGCCTGTGCGAAGAGCGAGGCGTAGAGTTAATAGTGCTTGATTTAAGTTCTTTTGAAAATGTGCGCCTCATGTTTAGACTATTGCGTAGCAGAGACTTACCGGTGGAATGGGCAGGTAGCTCATTCTCCCTTTTTTTCAGAGATAGGCAGGTGATTGAAGCGTCTACTTTGGTCGAAGTAAAGGCCCTGTTTGGCTCTGCAGCGCAAAGTGTGCCGCACGCCAATTTGCGTTTTGCGGGGGTTTTGACTGCGGGTCTAGTGGATGGGGTAAACCCTTGCACCCTAAACGTTCTCCTTATTCTACTTTCCATGTGCTTAATGGTCGGGCGTAAACATATATTAGGCATTGGCTTAACCTTTGTGCTCGGGGTTGTAGCCACCTATTTTTTCATCGGCATAGGATTAGGCCATGTGTTAGCCCCCTTAAGAGGCATGCACCCCTTAAGGACAGTCATCTACTTTCTCTATGGCGTGGTTTTGCTGTATTTAGGGGTATTCCCGCCGAGCATCTGGCTTAATAAACTTAAAATGAGTCTCGGCAAGCGTATTCGTGATGTGCGTCGCCCGGGCATGGGTTATCTTGGGGTATTTTTTCTCGGGGTTCTTTGCTCCGGTTTCGAGTTCGTTTGTACGGGGCAAGTTTATCTGCCTATGGTGCTCTTTTTAGCGACCCATCAACCGCATGAGTTAGTCAGCAATTTAGTTCTCTATAACCTCGCCTTTGCCTTGCCCATGGTGATCATGATAGCGGCTTTGCATGCGGGGCTTGATTCTGAGTCCATACAGAAGGCCCTCAAGACACCGGTCTTTGCGCGTGCTAGCCAAGTGGTGATGCTTCTTCTAGCGGCTTATTTTTTAATACAGGGCGTGATGGGCGCAGTAAAATCGCTGACTTGAGTTCATTTAACACTAGGCCATCACGGGTTAGCGGTAATACATCACCTTGATTCCACCACAATAAGTAAGTTTTACCTTCTTCATTCTTATTACGCTCAGTCCGCCGCCAAGGATGACGGTGTAATACACCGTCGCTACGAAAAACCACGATTTCGGTCGTAACGACAAACTATTAGAGTATCGTTTTTAGCAAATTCAGGGCCTATTCCCACTAAGAAGGCTCTGTAGGCGCTGTTGCTTGGTTATTTAATGATATGTTGCGGCAGATTCGGAGTTATTGCAGTAGAATCATCACCTTAGATCGTCGTCATATTGAAGGGGGGGGAGATAATGCTATTGTAATGAACTAACTAAAACGTGGCCTCACCGTTTGGAGAATTTCAGAGCAAGTTTTAAAAAGAAAGGGTGGTAGACTTGATTAAGAAAATTCTTGCGGTTTTCTTGGTGCTCAGTCTGACGGTAACGCTCATCGTTGTTTCTCCTGATGTGCAGCAGAGCTACTCTGCGGGAGCTGCTTGCATTGGTTGTTCAGAAAATGTCGTTTCCGCTACACAGCTTCAGTTGCTCTTGGCCGCCGAAAATAATGAAGCAATTGGGCATGTAGTTATATCGTCCGTGTTTCAAGCGCTTCAAGGCCGAGTGCTGCCTAATGCCCAGTTCTCCGTTACCACCTTGGCTGATGGTACGTCGGTGGTATCGTTTGAGGTGCTGCCGGCAAACCACAATGATGATGGAGTCTCCTTTGTCTACCTAGATCTTGCTACTTTCGTAGTGCAAAATAATACCGTTGTAGCGGCAATCGTCAGCAGCCGGGTTGTAGGCGACAGACATGTGTTTTACCAAAGAGATTTATTCTCGCAACTCACGGTAGCCATAAGAACAGCAGAGCCGATGCCGAACCTTAGCCTTCCTCCCGAAGAGATGATGCCCATGCCTCCGGTGGGCGAAACCTATACTGTATCGCCAGGATGCTGGGTGTGCATGGAAAGAGTGTATGTGCCGGGCAGAATGGATGAAAACTGCCGGTATTTTGCTACATTGGCGTGTTCAAAACCCGGATGGTTATTATGGCCGGCATGGCTAGTATGCATTGCCGCAGTTCAAGTAGCTTGCTGGATTCCAGGGTACTCATTTTGTAACGCATGGGTTTGGTCATACAATTGCCTGACGGAATTTACTGTTACTCCTGATGCCCTATGAACTTCTGGACGTATATTTTGAGTATTGCAGTATCTGCTGCATTGGCAGGGTATCTTTTGTATAAAAGGGATTTTCAATTTCACACCTTGGTAGTGCTGATTTTAACCGTGCCATACATCACAGGAGGAATCCCGCAATGGTTCGCTAATTATACGGGCGAAGTGAGGAACATGCTAATTCTTCTCCACGCACCCCTGCTCGGGCGGGCAATACATATATACTACCCTAAATATTCACGATTAATCGGCGGTATCGCGCTTCTTGCCTTTTTTGTTTGGCGGGTGTCTGTTCATTACCTACGTTAAGGTGGTACTTGTGGACAGGGGACGGCTCCTTTCGTTCCTTCGTCCGCCCTCCGTTCCTTGACGCATGACGCAGGGGACGGTTCTTCCCGTTCCTTTAGGCGATCCCCTTAGATCTTCTTCGTATCGAGAGGGAGATAATGCTATTGCAATGAACAACTAAAACGTTGCCTCACCGTTTGGAGAATTTCAGAGCAAGGGTTAAGAAGAAAGGGTGGTGGACTTGATTAAGAAAGTTCTTGTGGTTTTCTTGGCGTTTAGCCTGACGGTAACGCTTGTCGTTGCTTCGCCTGATGCGCAGCAGAGCTACTCTGCCGAAGCTGCCTGCAATGGTTGTTCAGAAAATGTCGTTTCCGCTACACAGCTTCAGTTGCTCTTGGTCGCCGAAAATAATGAAGCAATTGGGCATGTAGTTGCATCATCAGTGTTTCAAGCGCTTCAAAGCCGAGTACTGCCTAATGCCCAGTTTTCCGTGGCCACCTTGGCTGACGGTACGTCGGTGGTGTCGTTTGAGGTGCTGCCGGCAAACCACAATGATGATGGAGTCTCCTTTGTCTACCTAGATCTTGCTACTTTCGTAGTGCAAAATAATACCGTTGTAGCGGCAATCGTTAGCAGCCGGATTGTAGGCGACAGACATGTGCTTTACCAAAGAGATTTATTCTCGCAACTCACGGTAGCCATAAGAACAGCAGAGCCGATGCCGAACCTTAGCCTTCCCCCGCAAGAGATTATGCCCATGCCTCCGGTGGGCGAAACCCACACTGTATCGCCAGGGTGCTGGGTGTGCATGGAAAGAGTGTATGTGCCGGGCGATTTAGATAATTGGTGCTATACTTGGCGGAACGCGCTTTGTGGGTATTTGGTGACGAAATTAAAGTTCGTGCCACCGAATATAGTAGCAGAAGCTCTTCTAGCATGTTTTGCAGCAGCCTGGGCATCTTGCTGGACCCCAGGGCGTTCATATTGTGCAAGATGGGTCTTTTTTAACGATTGCCTCACGGAGTTTTCTAGGAATCCTGATGCCATATGACCACAGAAATATCTTTTGGAACAGGTCTAGTAGTCGCAATGCTCACCGGGATGTTCTCAGTGTATGTTCTTTACAAAAATGAGCTTCACTATCACGTTCTAGTAGTGATGATTCCAACGGTGCTATACATGACAAGAGGGATCCCGCAATGGCTCACTATTTATGAAAACGAACTAGAGGTGATGCTACTGGGTCTAAGCGCATTGCTGATAGGGCGGGCACTAAATATGTTACACTCTAAAGATTCAGGTAGACCACCTGGTTCTCAGGCGGGAGTGTAGGGTAGTAACTCTCAGCTCCGGACCCATCCCGAACGCGGCAGTTAAGCCCTCCGGGTGTGGCGGCGTTAGGATGGTTTTCGTAGCGGCACACCAATGTTGTGTCGTCCAAAAAATGCCGCGGAGAAGGTGTTGGTGCAATTTCTCAGTCCGCTTGCAGGGTGACAATATCACTGTCCGGCGACAATCCTGCGGTTGGGTTATTGACATTTAGATTCTCTCGGTATAGTCTTTCTACGGATAGCCTTTAATTCCGCCGTACGCGAGACGGCTAAGCTCTGAGAAGCTGGGAAGGCAATGTGTGTTTTGCCTTCCCCTTCGCGGGAAGTTTTTTTATGCGCCTATTTTAAGCTAGTTCGGAGAAGCTAGAAAAGAGGAGGTAGTTTATGATTGATTTGCGCGGACGACACCTGATTAGCCCGAATGACCTTGATTTAAGGGAAATTAGCTCAATCATGAGCCTAGCCCAAAGCATGCAGCAGAACCTTTCGTCTTATGCATCTTTGTGCCGCGGCAAAATTCTCGCCACTTTGTTTTATGAACCAAGCACTCGCACCAAGCTGAGTTTTGAATCGGCGATGCTCAGGATGGGTGGGAACATTCTCGGCTTTAGCGATGCGAGCACCACTGCGGTTTCTAAGGGTGAATCCATTGCGGACACCATCCGGGTCCTTGATTCCTATGCGGACATTGTGGTCATGCGTCATCCGAAGGAGGGAGCGCCAAAATTGGCGGCGCAGTATTCCCGGGTGCCGCTCATCAATGGTGGCGATGGCGGCCATCAGCACCCCACGCAAACGCTTACTGACCTCTTAACTATTCACATGTATCTAGGGCGCACCACCCATCTGAAGGTGGCCTTCTGCGGTGATCTAAAATACGGACGCACTGTGCACTCCCTGATTGAAACCCTGGCCCGTTATCCCGGGGCAACATTTTATCTGATCAGTCCCGAGGAGCTGAGGCTGCCGCCGCGTCTGAAAGAGCATCTTGAGCAGCACTCAGATTGCGCGCTTATCGAGTGCCGACGTATGGAAGAGGCACTGCCTGCAGTGGATATTCTCTACATGACGCGCATTCAAAAAGAGCGATTTTTCAACGAAGCTGACTATTTGCGGCTTAAAAACAGCTATGTTTTGGATAGCGAAAAATTGGCCCAAGCCAAGGCCGGGATGCTGGTAATGCATCCGCTACCGCGAGTCAATGAAATAGCTTACGAAATCGATGCCGATCCGCGAGCCGTCTATTTTAGGCAGGCCGAGCTCGGGGTCTACGCGCGCATGTCACTCATGGCTCATTTGTTGGGGGTAGATGGATTATGATAGAAGTAGCAGCCATTAAGAAGGGCACCGTGATTGACCACATTGCTGCCGGCCAAGGCCTTTGGATTTTCAACAAGCTCAATTTGGGGCAATTGGGCCATCCTGTTGTGCTCCTGATGAATGTGCCCAGTAAGCGCCTCGGCAAGAAGGACATAATCAAGATCGAAAACTACACCGACGTAGATACTGCCATGCTTGGCCTAATTGGCTCGAGCATTACGGTTAACATCATAGAAAACGAACATGTTGTTGATAAGGTGCCAGTCTTTATCCCAGACGAGGTGCGCGGTTTGTTTTCCTGTGGCAATCCTCGCTGTGTTACTAACTCGGATGCCTATGTCATACCGCTCTTTCACCTGCATGACGCACGCTCTTTGGCCTATGTGTGTGAGTATTGCGAAGAAATTACGAAAGTTGCGTGGAAGTAGCGGCAGATTTACGATTTCAATGGTAGACTCTACATGTGTATAGAGATTACATGTTGAGGAGTGTTATTATGCGTCTTACCTATGGAGCCCTTATGCAGGCTATCCTTTCACGGAAATCTGTGCGTCGTTATCGGGATGAATGCGTCGACGCCTCCTTACGGCAGGCCCTACTTGAGGTGGACGGTCTGCGCAGACTGAATATTGCGCAGTGTCGCGTGGAGTATATCGAGAGTCCTGAATCTCTAGATCATGTCTTTACCGGAATAATCGGCAGTTACGGCAAAATTAGGGGTGCAAGGGCGGCTCTATGTCTCATCACGCCATCTCATGAAAAAAAGGCAGGACAGATGGAAGCGGGCTACTTGGGGGAACAATATGTCCTGCGGGCGGCAGCGTTAGGCCTTGGTACCTGCTGGGTTGGTGGTACATTTGACTATAAAAAACTGATGGGGCATTGCAGTATCGGTCCGGACGAAAAGGTGGCGGCCCTTATCGCGCTCGGGTGGCCAGCGGAGGATAAAGACAAATTAAGGAATATGCTGCACTCTATGGTGCGCCACAAGGAGATGCCGGCGATTGCCAGTAAGAATTTGCTTGGGGGTCCACAGTGGCTCACTACGGCGATCCATGCTGCCGGGCGGGCTCCATCGGCTATTAATTTACAGCCGTGGTTTTTCTCCGGCACGCCCGAGAGAGTTGAACTCAAAGCTAGTCGCAATGGTGCTTTTACATCCATAGACCTAGGCATTGCCATGCTGCACTTTGAAGCAGTTATCCTAGCATACGGACATAGCGGCAAGTGGGAATTTGATAAAGGGATACCCACCATTTCTGTGCAACCGACCGAGGCACCGCAGGCGCAAAGAATAAATTTTGTCGATATGTGATCCATATCACGTTGTCCGGCCAAGCCTCGGGTTATACTTGCCTTAGAGAAAACTAAGGAGGCTTGTGCGATGGTAAAGCGCAGTATAATCAAGATTGATGAAGATTTGTGCAATGGATGTGGGCTTTGTGTGCCGGGATGTGCCGAAGGAGCCTTGCAAATTGTCGATGGGAAAGCCAGACTCGTGCGCGAGCAGTATTGTGACGGGCTGGGAGCCTGTCTTGGACAGTGCCCCACCGGCGCGCTCACGATCGAGGAGCGCGAATCGGATGCCTTCGATCTAGCGTCGACCAATGATTGGTTGACGAGCATTGGGCGCGACCCGGTTGCGCATCCGACGAGCCGAGCACCCGTAACTCCAGTCGGGGGTGATTCGCCTAGGGACCAGGGGAACGCCGCCAATCACACCGAACATGGGGGTTGTCCTGGGTCGCGTATGATGACCTTCGACAAGAGTAAAGCTGCAGCCGAGGAAACAACACCCAAAGCAGCCGTTAAATCGGAGCTGAACCAGTGGCCCATCCAGTTGATGCTTGTTCCCCCCACGGCACCATATCTGAAGGAAGCAGATCTTCTTGTGGCTGCGGATTGCGTGCCCTTCGCCTACCCAGATTTTCACCGCAAAATGCTCAAGAACAGGGTGTTGGTCATCGCTTGCCCCAAACTAGATGATACTGACCACTATGTCGAGAAATTAGCCCAGATGATACGCATCAATGATTTCCGCAGCATCACCATCGCGCATATGGAAGTGCCCTGTTGCTTTGGTCTGGGCCGCATAGTCAATGAGGCCATCAAGCGCGCCGGGGTGAAGGTGCCGGTGATGAGCATCAATGTCGGCGTGCAGGGTGACCTAAAATAGGATAATCTTTTTGGCAGGAAATCGAGCTTGAGCGGGCGAATATAAAGGAGGATGTTTACAAGATTGAGGAGGACGTAGTTTAATGGGCAGAGCAGAACGCAGGCGTAAAGATCGTAGGGGAGGACCCGGGTTTTCTTGGGACAAAATTGTCGTCGCCCTAGTGGCAGCATTCTTTGTCGTCAGTGCAGCGGTCGCGTACTTTTTCCCGCTGATTACAAGTCGGTCTTACGCTGAGGGCAGCCCGAGGATCCACCGTATAATCATATCTCGGGCCATCAGTCTACTGGAGAGACAAGAGAGTCTTGAATTTGCATACTTCTTCACCAATGAAGCCGGTTCAACTATGCAGTTTAAAGCCAAAGAAGCGGGCGAGAAGATCACCCTGACCGACTCTGTCGATAATGTACCAAAAGAATTCGAGGCGGGGACCCTCCCGCCGCAGTATCAAACTTTGGAGACTGCGTTAGTTGCGCTACGGGCTGCACTTAGGGATAAAGACTTTGTCATCACTCATCGCGAGAATGAACAGCAGTTCGGGCATAAAATACTCCAAGTGGTCAAGAGAGACGATGAACAGAGGGCTGTGGAAGGGTATGAGCTCTATTTCGACGCCGACCATGCTCTAGACGAACTACATTTTGTCCGGCGAGTTGCCGACGATAAGTACATTCAGCGCGTATACCAAGGTTTAGTGGCCGGTATGAGCACGCCTTAGCAAACGAAATGGGGCAGTGGGGGCACTGTCCCATTTTGATGCGCATTGTTTTACGAGAGGAGCTGTGAAATTTTGCCTAGGAGCAACGCTGGGAAGCTCTTCGCGGGTATTGGGGTCAATGTGCTGCTGCTCGGGCTGGTGAGTCTGCTTACTGATCTATCGAGCCAGATGGTTTTCCCGCGATTTCATCGGCATACTCATGGTGTTCATAGTGTGCGGGGTGTTCGTTGCCATGATAGATAGTGTGCAACGGACCTTTGTCGCTGACCTGGCCCCCCCTAGGCTCAGTGGACAATGCTGGGTAGGTTGTGAGGTATATGTTTTTTAATGCTATCCAATTCACAATCCCTAGTGTATAATAGGTCTTAGAAATTTCCCCCAGAGATAATGAGTGAAAGGTGGGCGTGGAGATGGCAGACCATGTTGTGCTGAAACATCTGGCTGACCTGTTCATGCAAATCGGGGCTCGCGCTACCATGGAGACACTGTTAGAGTCGGACGAGATGCTGACTAACAGCCAACTGTTGGCTCTGCGCTATATTTGGTTGCACGCAGATTGCCCGCTATCAGAACTAGCCAGCGGGCTTGGCGTCTCGAACCCGGCGGCGACAAAAATCATGGATCGCCTGGCGCAAAAGCAGTTAGTGGTGCGCATGCCGGGGACAGACCGCCGGCAGATTCTGGCGGCCCTGACCTCAAAGGGGCGGGATACCGTCGAAACCCAACTCCGCATGCAGATGATCGCCTATGTAAGCTTATTTAATACCATGACCGAGGCTGAGCAAGCCACCTTGCAAGCAGGTCTTGAGGTCATGATCGATGCAGCTGTGAGGCGCTGGCCTGATTGGCAGCAATTGTGCTTGCGCTGTGGCACCGGATGTGCGCGCAAGGATTGCCCTCTCTACAGGTACATCCCTTCGTAAATGTATGTGGTCAGGGCTCGGTGCCAGGCTGGAGGTGAGATATTCCCCGTCTAGGTGTTCTGAAAAGGCTGCAGGCTGCGCTCGAGGATGCCGCTGTAGTAAGCGAGGAGTAGACCATAGTTGATCATGGGTATACCCGCCTCACTAGCTTGGGCTAAGCGGGAGAGCATCTCTTTTCGCGTGATCATGCAGGCCCCGCAATGGACAATTAGCTTGTAGTCAAGCTCATCTGGGAATTCTTGTCCGCTAACCCAAGTGAAGTCAAGCTCTCCTCCCGCCTGCCGGCGCAGGATGGAGGGTATTTTAATGCGCCCGATATCCTCATCCTGGCTGTGATGCGTGCATGCTTCCGCGATAAGAATTTTGTCATGGGCCTGTATGCCGGCTAGGGCAGCCGTGGCAGCGGAAAGTGCTGGCAGACTGCCTTTGTGGCGGGCCATAATTATGGAAAACGAGGTTAAGGGGACGTCGCTAGGAATTGCGTCTGCCACCATTTGGAAGACCTGCGAATCAGTGATTACTAATTGTGGCCTGCCACTTAGTGCATTTAGCGCCAGGTGAAGCTCGGTTTCCCTGCATACCATAGCCTGGTGGCCCGCATCTAAAATATCCCGCAGCACTTGCATTTGCGGCAGAATAAGCCTCCCCTTTGGGGCGGCTTTGTCGATTGGAACGACGAGGATTACCGCGCCGTTCCCATGGAGCCGGTCAGCGATTAGGGGTGGCTCGACCACGACTGCGGTGAGTTTTGCCGCTATTGTTTTCTTTAACGCGGGGATGCCCAGACCACTATAAGCATTGACCAAGCTAAAATCCTGCGGAAGTTCATCTATGTCGCTGTCCCGAGAATTAAAAACCACTAGGTAGGGAATTTGACGCCGGCAGAGATCGGTCAAGGTTTCTTGCTCTATGGGCAACAAAGGAAGACTGTCCACGACCAAGAGGGCCAGTTCGGCCTTGCGCAGAGCCCGCGCCGTTAGCTTTACCCGAGCCCTGCCAAGGATGCTATTGTCATCTAGCCCTGCCGTGTCCACCAGGACAACAGGCCCGAAGGGTAGAAGCTCCATGCTCTTATACACCGGGTCGGTAGTTGTACCGGAAACTGGCGAAACCAAGGCTATATTCTGCCCGCTTAGGGCGTTGATGAGAGTGGATTTGCCGACATTGCACCGACCCAACAACGCAATGTGGGGACGCACGGAACGGGGGGCACTATTCATTGGTCCGCCCCGCCTTGCGCAATGAGCCACCTTGCCCTTGCCCTACTTGGCGGCCAATGCGAGCGATTCTGCCGCCAAGGCACCCGCGGCAATGCTTGAGGGTGTCATCTATACAGCGCTTGTTCTTGTATAGCTCGTACTGTTGGCGATAAGGCGGTGGGGTGGCATTGGGCATAACGACGTTCGCACCGCGCTGCCATCCCTTCTCGCGGCCGTCAGCATCCAAAGTAGCTAGGGCCGTAGTGACAGGGATGTGGACATTGCGCATTACCAATCTGGCTAGTGCCACCATTTTATAGGTCATATCAGTGCTGCCCTGCGGACAGCTTCCTAAAGGAGTATCGGGGTGGGGAATAAAGGGTCCTACCCCAAACATATCAAGCTCAAGATCGCGCCCAAGCAGCAAATCTAAAGCCAGGTCACGGGTGGTTTGTCCGGGGAGGCCAACGAGACATCCCGAACCAACGTCGTACCCCAAAAACTTAAGTTCGGCGAGGGTGTTGAGGCGCGTGGCCAGAGTAGAGTCGGGATGAAACTTGGCGTAGAGTTCACTATTCGAAGTTTCAAAGCGCAGCAGGTAGCGATCGGCTCCAGCGCTGCGCCACAGCGCGAGCTCCTCCTTCGTCCTGTCGCCGAGGCTGAGCGTGATGGCTAGGTCATGTTCAATTTTGAGACGGGAAATAAGTCTAGCGACTCGGTCCCCTGTCCACCATGCATCTTCTCCGGACTGCAAGACGATGGTGCCAATGCCCGCAGCCGAAATTTCTCGTGCTGCGGCGAGAATTTCATCTTCCGTCATGCGGTATCGAGTGATGGAGCGATTGTCGGCCCTGATGCCGCAGTATGCGCACTGGCAGTGGCAGAAGTTCGAAAACTCTAGCAGTCCCCTGAGCCAGACATCCTCGCCAACTTCCTTGGCGCGGACCCGATCCGCAGCTTGCCAAAGTTCATCAAGCACTTCTTGGTCGGTCAGGTTGAGGAGGGAGATGAGTTCCCCAAGCTCCAGATGGTTCCCCTGTGCCTCCGCCTTGGCTATAAGCGCGTTAGACATATTTATCACGTTCCCCCATCACCACGGCCGCGAGATCTAGGCGTGTTTGCTCACGCAGCTTAGGATCCGGTATCTGGCGCAACCAGGCCTCCCACTGCCCGTTGGCAGCCAGGCGCGTGCTCTCCGCGCCAAAGGCCGCCACAAACTCCGCCAAGGTTAAGATGGCATTCACCTGGCAGAACTCCTTGATGTGGCCTTTTTCTGCGAGGTGCATAAATTCTGAACCGGTCCTCTGGTGCCGGTAACAACCGGTGCAAAAACTGGGGACATATCCTCTGCTGATGATGCTATCAACGCACTCATTCAGGGAGCGATGGTCAGCCCCCGTGAACTGACCGGCATCGGCATCCCCGGTGCCGGCATACCCACCCGGGGTTGTAACAGAGGCTGCGCTAATTTGCGAAACCCCGACATCCAGCAGGAAATCACGCATGGTGGGTGATTCCCTAGTAGAAAGAATGATGCCGGTGTAGGGGACGGCAAGCCGCAGGATTGCTACCACGCGGGCAAACTGGGCATCGGTCAATAAGTGATTGAGCGGGTAGTCGGCCCCTTTAGCCGGCCTTAAGCGCGGCACAGAGATAGTGTGTGGACCGATGCCCTTGCTTTTCTTGAGGTGCTCCGCGTGGTCAAGCAAGGCGCGAACTTCATAGCGGTAGTCATAAAGGCCAAAAAGCACTCCCAGACCATAGTCGTCGAGGCCACCATCTAGGGCGCGTTCCATAGCCCCTAGGTGGTAGAGATAGTCCGACTTCGGCCCCGCAGGATGCATCTGGCGGTAGGTTGGTTCGTGGTAGGTCTCCTGAAACAGTTGGTAGGTGCCAATATTGGCCCTTTTGAGCAGGCGATAATTTTCGGTGCTGGTGGCTGCGATGTTGACATTTATGCGGCGAATACTGTGGCCATCGACACTGGCCCCATAAATCGTGTTGATGGCCTTTAGCACATACGTAAGGGTGGAGGCATCGTCCTCTCCCGTCTCTAGCAGCACTCGCTTATGGCCCATCTTAATGAGGTGTTCGGCCTCGGCGCGGATTTCGTCCTGAGTCAGATGGACCCGTTTGAGGGCGGAGTTTTCCATACGGAACGAGCAGTACAGGCAACTGTTTGAGCAATAGTTTGAAATGTACAGCGGAGCAAAGAGTACCACGCGTTTGCCATAGATTTTATCCTTTACTTCCCTGGCGCGGGCGAAAAGTTCCGCATCCCACTCCTCGGGTAAAGACAACAGCGCATCTGCTTCAGAAGTGCTTAAGCCGTGACATTCGCGGGCTTTTTGCAAAGTGGCTCTAATTTGACTGGCATCCATAGTCATTCCTCACTCTCCTGTTGATTAGAAGGTCACAGCAGACTTTACTTTGACGCCTTCGATGTTGCCGATTCTCCCTGTTAGTGCGCCCAGGTCATCATTCGTTCCGTCAAAAATCAGGGCGATTACCGACAGGCCACGTTCTTTGTGCGGCACGCCCATCCTGCCGACAATCATTTCTCCGAAATCACTGAGGACTAAGTTGACTTTCTTGGCCGCCTCACTGCGGCGCATAACCACGATGCCGATCACGGCGAGACGATTATCCATAGTTCAAAGCCTCCCAAAATAAAATACCTGCCCTACAAGGGCAGGTAAAAGAGCACCAGTCGGTGATTTCCCCCGCCCGCAGCAACCCTTGGACTCAGGACTATATAAACAACCCTTGGTGCTAGATACTATTCCAACACCTGAGGTACCTTGAGCATACCGTGTTAGGGCAGAAAAAACAAGACACGAGGACTCGATATCGCCAATTTAGGGTTATCGTGTTGCCAGAAAATCAGAATTTGAATTTTCGATTGTGCAGATAGAATACTGGCAATGAGACAAGAGAGACCGCGAATTGATCGACCATTTGGCGCGTCTGCCACGGGGCATTCTGTTGGCGGTGTTCATCCATCTGTGTCTCTAAAGCTGCCTCTAGCTCGCTCAGAGTAACGGTACGTGGTTCAACCTTGGTTTCAGGGACAGGTGCCGGTCTAGCGAAGCCGCCCTGATAGTTGAAATAGAAGTTGCTTTCTGGAAAGATGACACTAGTCACGGCATTGCCTATTCCTTGCGAAGCCGCAAAGAAAAAGATAAAGAAGGAAATCATGCTCACCAGGAAAAAGTAAAAATTATTCACCGAGAAGATCATTGCAAAATCCTGTGAACGTGAGGTGCGGCTCCAAAACCAAGCAAAAAAGATTAGAGAAAAGACCAAGAGAAACAAGCTACGCAATATGTTTGCCCGCTCCAGCTGAATTTGACGTCTGCCTTCGTATGCGCGCAGATACGCCTCCGCATCCGGGGTAAAGGTAACTTGGTCCGTACTAAATTTTTGCGGCAGGACATTGGCGTCCGTCAGGCCGAGCACTGCATAAAAGCCGTGCCTGAGAAAGGCTGCTCCGTGATAGATAGATGTAACTAGGAGGACTGCAGCCACTAAGTATACAAAGAGACTTGGCAAGTGAAAAAATTTATTCATGATTGATGCTCCCCTCAAGTTGTTGTCCCCTATATCCTATTCCCGATGGGGCACAAATTTCCTTTATACAGCGAGAGGCAATTAATGAGAAAAGAGCCGGTCATCGGGGCAGGACAGTGGGATGGCATGGCGAAATATTTATTACGCATGGAAATCAGAGTGATGGGAAGGGGGAGAGACGGTGAGAGTGTTTATATGTGTTGATATGGAAGGAATTTCGGGCGTGACCACCTTTGAGGAAACAACGGCCGGCAAGCCAGATTACGAGTATTTCCGCCGCCAAATGCATAAGGAGACCAACGCCGCTATCAAGGGCGCGCTGCAGGCTGGGGCTACTCACATTGTGGTGCGGGATGGTCACGATACTGCGTGCAATCTGCTGCCGGAGGAATTGTGCGTAGAGGCAGACCTCATTCGCAACTGGTCGGGCGGGCTCTATGGCATGATGGAGGGCCTAGATGATACCTTTGATGCGGTGGTATTTGTTGGGCACCATGCTAAAGCCAATACTCCGCACGGCGTCCTCAAACACACTATGAGCATGAAGGTAAATGATCTGCGTGTCAACGGGCTTTCCTTGCCAGAAGTTGGGTGGAACGCGCTTATCGCCGGCTACCACGGTGTGCCAGTCGTCTTTGTCAGTGGTGACAGCGCTGTATGCGAGCAAGCGCAGGCCTTATTTGAAAATGTCGTCACGGTACCCGTCAAAGAGGGGCGAGGCCTCGCCGCGTTGCACCGACACCCCGAAAAAACACGCCTGTTTATTGAGGACGGGGTAAAAAAAGCACTCCTTGAACGCTCCGGCTGTAAGCCATTTGTTTTAGGGGACGAATACACCGTCGCAATTGAATTTAATTGTGAGCCTCCCGCCTACCGGGGCGAGTGGTATCCTGGGGCAGTGCGCACCGGAAACTGCACTTTGCAATTCAGTTCGCTTGACTTCATGGACTGCCTGCGTTTTTTTGAATTTGTAACTTAGCTGGGAACGTGCGATTGTAGGTTAGGTTGTCGAGGTGACTAAAAAACTTGATGAGGCTATGCTCGATGGGATAGTCTCATTTTTGATTTTAAGGTAGTTGACGTTTGCCTAGACACTTGGTAAACTACAATTAAACAAATGCTTAATTGTAGAATGGTTGGTGTGTTGGATGAACGAAAAAATGCCGCCAGACTTGTGCTCAGTGCACTCTCTAACGCCAGACGTGGAGCAACTGCAGGCCAAGGTTCTTGAAGTGGCGGGACTGTCAGAACTATTCAAGGTGCTGGCCGATGAGACGCGCACGAGGATACTGTACATTCTGGCGCAGGGGGAGTTATGCACCTGTCATCTAGCAGAGGTCCTAGGAATGAGTCTGCCGGCGATTTCTCACCACTTGCGGTTATTGCGCTTAACTCGCTTAGTAAAGAACCGGCGCAGCGGGAAAATGGTATACTACTCTCTTGACGATGACCATGTCTTGCATATCATTCGTGAGGGACAGGCGCATTTTGCCGAAGAACGCTAGGTGGAAGGCGGCGACAGCATGCAGACGGCGAAAAGCGAACATGTTACGAGGCG
>JAGXSS010000003.1 GCA_018334055.1 Peptococcaceae bacterium | reverse complement strand
GGCCGGCGACCTCGGGGCGGTCCTTGGGTTACGACGGGGGAGGGTCGGCGTGCCATGTCACGCCGCTACCCGGGAGGCTGTAGCGCCGGCACAAAAGCCGGCGACCTCGGGGCGGTCCTTGGGTTACGACGGGGGAGGGTCGGCGTCATGTCACGCCGCTACCCGGGAGGTTGTAGCGCCGGCACAAAAGCCGGCGACCTCGGGGCGGTCCTTTGGGTGCGACGGGGGGAGGGTCGGCGTGCCATGTCACGCCGCTACCCGGGAGGCTGTAGCGGCGGCACAAAGGCCGGCGACCTCGGGGCGGTCCTTGGGTTACGACGGGGGAGGGTCGGCGTGCCATGTCACGCCGCTACCCGGGAGGCTGTAGCGCCGGCACAAAAGCCGGCGACCTCGGGGCGGTCCTTGGGTTACGACGGGGGAGGGTCGGCGTGCCATGTCACGCCGCTACCCGGGAGGTTGTAGCGCCGGCACTCCGCAGCAATCTTGAAATGGTAAACAACATCATTATCGAATTGGTGTTGTACTTGAAAGGCTCATGCCTGGCCTTGTTCTTAAGGAAATCGTCCAGTCCAAGCTCGTGATAGATTTTAAGGATAGCAGCACAGCCGAAGTTTTTTCTGCCCTCGGCATTCATAGGTAGCGTCTCATCCATATTTACGGTCAGAGTCAGCTTTTCTTGGCCATATCTTCCGCAGTCATCTTACGGGCCACCTCTTGGAAGTGAGCGATGGGGTTCAGGGAGTTGATAGAGAGATAGACCCTGCCATTATCCCTAGGCGATTGTTTAAGGTTCAGATTAGTCAATCCCCACAAACTGCCAGATAGCTATAGTAACACAACATCCTATGCAATCCGATACTTTTAAAAGAATCAAATTTTGTCTGCCTCCGTTCCTTAGCTTGGGCAGAATTTCTGTCGGCCAAGGGCGGGGGGTGCGCGATGGTCATTAGTTTGGTAGACTAGTCTAGAATAGTACTTAGGGGGTGAGGTTGTGACCACTTCAAACGAAACAACCAAGTTGGTAGTGTGCTTTTCATTGACGGGAAACACCCGCTTGGTGGCGAAAACTATGGCCAAGGAAATCAATGCCGATTATGCCGAAATTGTGCCCCTCAAGCAGTACCCGTTGCGCGGCGCCTACCTCTATATTAAGGGAGGAAAAGAGGCGGTGTTCAAATCCGAGCCGGCCCTAGAGGAGGGGACAGTCCGCTATGAGGATTATGATTTGATTATTGTCGGCACCCCGGTATGGGCCGGGACTATGGCTCCGCCGCTGCGCACTTTCTTGAAGTCCCCAGCCTTGCGGGGGAAGAAGTTGTTTTTGTTCTGCACTCATGGCAGCGGCCCTGGCAGCTGCCTGCGCGATATGCGCGAAATAGCCCAAGGCGAGGTCGTGGGTGACTGCGATTTCCACATGGGGCGAAAAGCTGCAGCCGAGAGCATCGGCCAAGCCAAGATTCTTGGTAATAAGCTGCGAGAGAGGTAGAGGTCAAGCCGGATGATACGGGTAAGCAACATCAAAGTCCCTTTAGAGCAGCGTGGGCTGGTAGAGCGTGCGGTTCTGGCAAAGCTCGGCTTGCCTCCATCTGCTCTCGGCAAATATACCATTCATAGGGAATCGATAGATGCGCGGGACAAGCGCAAGGTGCACTTTGTCTACATAGTGGATGTCGAACTTGACAATTTTCGCCATTACCCCATCTTGGGGCGCGATAATGACATTACCGCGCTCCCTGATGTGGAATACCCAGAGATTCCGAGTGGGCAACAAGCCCTTAAAGGTAGGCCTATCATTGTGGGGGCTGGTCCGGCAGGGCTCTTTGCCGCGCTTCTACTGGCGGAGCGCGGCTATCGGCCATTGCTCCTCGAGCGGGGTGACGATGTCGATGCTCGCACAGCAAAAGTGGCGGGATTCTGGAGTACGGGCCGCCTCGACAGCGAAAGCAATGTGCAGTTTGGCGAGGGGGGCGCGGGGACCTTTTCTGACGGCAAGCTCACTACAACTATTCGTGACCCGCGGTGTCGCCAGGTACTACTCGATCTAGTGGCGGCAGGCGCACCGGCCAATATTTTATTTTTACAGAAGCCGCACGTAGGTACTGATGTCTTGCGCGGCGTTGTAAAAAATCTCAGAGAACGCATTATCAGCGCGGGAGGGGAGGTAAGGTTTCGCGCCAAAGTGACCGATATAGTAATCGACCGGGGTGCGATAAAAGGCGTCATCGTCAATGGCGAAAGCACTTATCTATCTGCAGCGGTAATCCTTGCTTTGGGGCATAGCGCGCGCGATACACTCGCCATGCTCCTTGAACGTGGGGTAGAGATGGGGCCGAAGGCCTTTGCCATCGGGGCGCGCATTGAGCACCCGCAGTCGCTGATTGACGAAGCACAGTACGGCGACTTCGCCGGTCACCCCAATCTCGGTCCGGCTGATTACAAATTGGCTCACAGTCCACCGGGCGGACGCGCCGCCTACACTTTTTGCATGTGTCCGGGTGGTGCTGTAGTGGCGGCGGCTTCCGAAGAGGGCCGACTGGTCACCAATGGCATGAGCGAGCAGGCGCGCGACCGACCTAATGCCAATAGTGCCCTCCTAGTTGGGGTGCTACCGACAGACTTTGGCAGCAACCACCCCTTGGCAGGTGTTGATTTCCAGCGTAGGTGGGAAGAAAGAACATTTATCATCGGGGGCGGCGACTACCGGGCGCCGGTGCAAAAGTTAAACGACTTTCTCCGCGGGCGGGAAACCACCGAGCTTGGCAAGGTATCCTCAAGCTACTTGCCGGGGGTGAAAGGTGCCGACTTGGCCGCTTGTCTGCCTCAATTCGTGGTGGAAAATATGCAGGCAGCTATCCACAACTTTGACCGTAAGCTTAAGGGATTCGCCTGCCCTGACGCCCTGCTCACCGGAGTAGAGACGCGGAGTTCCTCTCCCGTACGGCTGATGCGCGACACGGGTTATGAAAGCAATATTAAGGGGTTGTATCCCGCCGGCGAGGGGGCGGGATATGCGGGGGGCATTATGTCAGCCGCAGTGGACGGACTGCGTTTAGCAGAAATTATTGTGGCGAAATACCGGCCTCTCTAAGAGGGAAATGGTGCACTGCGTGTCGAAATAGGTCGAAATAGGTTTTTCAGGCGGCGATAATGTGGGGTGGGGGGAACTAGATGCGGTGGCTTCGTTGGTACATAGCGCTTTATGTATTGCTACTCTTGTTTTTGGCCGCCTCTAGCGCCCCCATGTTGTTTCCGAGCCTGCGCTACACCCTTACCGCAGCCGAGCAAGAGTATCTGGCCGCGCGCGGCTCGTTGCTCGCGCTCGGCGACGACAATTTTCCGCCATTTTCCTATGTCCGAAACGGTCGCGCGGCAGGCTTTGAGCGCGACCTAGTGCATGCCCTCGAAGCGGTTCTCGGCGTACCGATAGAGCATGCCCAAGGCCCGTGGGGAGAAATGCGCGCGCAGCTCGGGCGCGGCGAGGCGGACTTTATTACCGGCATGCGCATTTTGCCTGAGCGCCTTACAATGTATCGGTTTACTGAACCTTACCATACCACCTTTCATGCGCTCATTGTCCCTAAAGATAGCGCTCTGCAAAATTTGAGTGACTTGCCGGGGCTGCGCGTGGCGGCACAGAGGAGCTCCGCCACCTATGAGATGATGGAGAAACAGGGTGTATTGGTCTATCCGGTGGTCATGCCGGAAGAAGGTTTTAAGATGTTAGCGGACGGCGTGGTCGACGCTTGGGTAGAGCAGTACTGGGTGGCTAGGTTTTTGGTGGGCTTTCGCGGGCTAGACCGCTGGGAGGTGCACCCTTTAGGTAATACCTCGGGTGATTACGCCATGGCGGTTTCGCTCCACAGTGACGAAGTCTTGGTCAGCATCCTGAACAAAGGACTTCTACGGCTTGAGGCCAACGGCGTGTTGGAGGACTTGTACGCCCGTTGGTTCGGGCCGACCATAGAGGTGGGGGATGCACCGTCTTTCTTCCCGATTCTAGCGGGGGCGTTTGGCTTGGCCACTTTAGTCTTGGGCCTGATTTTCATGGGGATGTACTTGGAGAGCCAAGTTGATAGCAAAAAGAGGCAGTTAATGCACTCTAGTTTGTCGCTTTTCTCTGAGCAGCGCAAGCTCAAGAAGATGCTGCTCAACGCCGCTCGCGCCTTGGGGGCAACGATTGAGATCAAGGATTTTAACACGGGCAATCATAGCCAGCGAGTGGCGCGCGCGGCGTACATTATTGCCGAGCAAATGGGTTTTTCAGGCAAGAAGCTGTTCACCCTGTACCTGGGTGCGCTCATGCACGATATCGGTAAAGTCGGCATAGCGGACTATATACTCGCTAAAGACGGCGAGCTTTCGCCCGAAGAGCACCGAGAAATCCGCCAGCACCCCCAAATTGGGGCGGGCATCTTGCAGAGCGTAGAAGGATACGACGAGGTCAGGGAAGTGGTGCTTTATCACCACGAGAGGTGGGACGGCGAGATGAATCACCGCTATCCGTCCTACCCGGGACAGCGCTTTGGCGAGGCCATCCCGCTTGGAGCGCGCATTGTGGCGGTAGCGGATGCTTTTGACGCCATTACTTCAGACCGCCCTTACCGGGCGGCGCGTAGCTTCTCTGAGGCGCTGGAGATTCTTAAGGCCTGTGCCGGAGGGCAATTTGACCCCGCAGTAGTAGAAGCGGCCCTTCTGTCCGCCGGCAAGTTGCAAGCAGTTGCCCTTAAGGCCGATGACGAGGAAATAATCGTGCGTATCGAAGAACAGTTAGGGTTATAGACAGAGCAGGAGGCCTCTGTATGGATGCAAAACGGCGCGCCCGGAGGGTTCGCACCATAATCCAGGTGGTAGAGCTGATGGATAAGGCGAACATACGGGCGTGGGTAGGGGGCGGATGGGCATTTTTAGCCCTTGACCCGGCCCACCAACATGACCACTCGGAAATTGTATTTTATCTGTACGCCAAAGATGCCGCGCCTGCGCGCATCTTGCTGACAGAGGCTGGCTTTAGCATCGTCGATATAATGCCTAATTCTTTTGTGGCCATGCGTGGCAAGCTAAAACTTAGCTGGACGCTACTCTGGACTGATGAGCAGGATGGTACGATCACCTATGATAATCGTTTGGACAAAAGCTATCTTTGGCCGAAGGATGCATTCCCCAGAGAAAAGAATGGTTTGTTGGAGGGAGTTTTAGTCTACGCCCTTGACCCTGCCGCATGTATTCAGCACCTGCGCGAAGAACCTGGTGCCTATACGGGCGAGCTGCCGAAGGACATAAAAAGGCTGCCAAACCTTAAATCGCTCGTTCACGATCGCATGTAAAAGAGAGCAGTCTTAGACTGCTCTCGCTGTCACTAGCGCAGGACTGTGCGGCTGCTGTGGTACTTGGCCACAAAGTAGGCTTGACTCAGGCGGTCGATCCTTACGCCGCCTCGCGTCCAAGCATGAACCATCCGGCCGTTGCCTAGCGCAATACCGACGTGGGAAACACCGGGCTTGTAGGTGTTCTGGAAGAATACTAGGTCGCCTTGCTGCAGTGTGGTGCGGTCAATGCGACGTCCCACCCTAGATTGAGAAGCAGCTGTCCGTGGCAGTCTAATGCCAACTGCCCGGTTCATCACGTAGCGGGTGAAGCCGCTACAGTCAAAGGTGCGTGGTCCGGTTGCCCCAAAGACGTATGGACGTCCTAGGTAGCTTAAAGCTACGCTGACGACACGGGCTCCGCGTGCACCATTGGCTGAGGCGATTGCGGGCAAGGGAACAAGAGCTACAGTCAGTGCTAATGCAAGGATCGCCATTGCTTTCTGCCAGTTGAGCTTCATTATTTCCTCTCCTTTATTTTGGATTGCTGTCATTTAACAGGACAGCTTAAAGCAATTGTAAGCTATGTTCTCTAAGAAAGAAAAGAAGTATTGTTTTCCAAGCGGCAAAAAACCCTGCTCAGAGCAGGGTATGGAAAATATAACTGTGGGGGCTATCTGATGTATAGAGCAGAAAAGTATCCAAATTTTGACCTCGAGAAGTTTTATCAGTTTGTAAATAGTGAACTACTATATCTTGTAGAGTACGAGGACGAATGGCTTGCGGCTTGTTGCAATGCGGTGGCCTTGCTTCATCATCAGTTAGCGGACATAAATTGGGTAGGTTTTTATTTAATTAAAAACGGACTGTTGCTGCTAGGACCATTTCAGGGTAAGCCTGCTTGCAGTAGCATTGTAGTGGGTAACGGGGTCTGTGGACAGGCGGCGTTGCGGCGCGAGACAATCTTAGTCCCTGATGTTCACCTTTTTTCCGGACACATTGCCTGTGATACCGCCTCGCAATCGGAAATCGTCATCCCCCTTGTGAAAGAGGGGCAACTGTATGGCGTGCTAGATATTGATAGCCCGAGCATTGGGCGCTTTGGGCTGGCAGACCAAGTTGGTCTCGAAGCATTTGTGGCCATTTTAATGGAGCATGTGTCTTGGGAAAAGGTAGCCTTTTGACAGCATGTGGGGCAAATATTACATCTGCATTTAGGCCACCCACAACATCTAGTATGTAGTATAATGGATGTACCCTATTGGTAGTGTATCGGTAGTGGGTGAAGGAGGTTGTGCCGTTTGTTCGCACAGATAATAAAGAGAGATGGTTCGCGCGCGGAATTTAAGCAAGAAAAAATAACTTTGGCCATTCACAAGGCGCTAATCGCCAACTACCCGGAAAGAACCCGGGAGGTTCTTGCGAAACTGGCCGAAGTTATTGCCGACCGGACAATTCATGCTCTCAGCAAGCGGCAATTGGCAAATGTCTGCCTTACAGTAGAGGAAGTCCAGGACACCGTTGAGGAGACCCTGATGGACGTAGGCGAAAGGCAAGCAGCCAAGCGTTATATTCGTTACCGCCTCCAGCACGAGGATATACGCCAGAACAAGAAGTCCTTTGTCGACGCGCAGAAGTTGGTCCTAGAATATGTTGGGCGGGAGGATTGGCGCGTTAACGAAAATGCCAACATGGATTTTTCCTTGCAGGGATTAAACAACCATGTCATCGCCGAGGTAACCAAGGGGTTTTGGCTTCATCAGATCTATCCCCCAGAGGTTCGCGACGCCCACAATGGTGGCGATTTTCATCTCCACGACCTAGGGCTACTCGCGCCGTATTGCTGTGGGTGGAGCTTCGAGGACTTGTTGAAGTTAGGGTTTAGAGGCGTGCCCGGCAAGGTCGCCTCTGCACCGCCGCGCCACTTTCGCACCGCTTTAGGTCAGTTGGTTAATTTCTTTTATACTTTGCAGGGCGAGGCTGCGGGGGCACAGGCGGTGAGCTCCTTTGACACCTACCTGGCACCATTTGTGCGCCATGATAATTTGAGTTATCGAGAAGTGCGTCAAGGCATGCAGGAATTTGTCTACAATCTCAATGTGCCAACGCGGGTGGGCTTTCAAACCCCCTTTGTCAATCTCACGATGGACTTGGTGTGCCCATCCACCTTGGCAACAGAGCCGGTTATCATTGGTGGTGAGCTACAAGAGTCTTGCTACGGCGAATTTCAGGCCGAGATGGACATGATTAACCTTGCCTTCTGCGATGTTATGATGCAGGGTGACGCCAGCGGTCGAATCTTTACCTTTCCCATCCCGACTTACAACGTAACGAAAGAATTTAGATGGGACAGTCCGGTAGTGGACGCGGTGATGGAGATGACGGCCCGCTATGGCATCCCCTACTTCGCCAATTTCATCAATAGCGATATGTCTCCGGAAGATGCCCGCAGCATGTGTTGTCGCTTGCGGCTAGATAACCGCGAGTTGCGTAAACGCGGCGGCGGTCTCTTTGGGGCGAACCCGCTCACGGGTTCTATCGGGGTAGTGACCATTAACTTGGCACGTCTTGGTTTTCTAGCCAGCTCCGAGGAAGAATTCCTCGCACGTCTGCATCGCCTCATGGACCTAGCCAAGTCTTCGCTCGACATCAAGCGCAAAGTACTCGAGAAAAACACCGAACTAGGGCTGTATCCATACAGCAAATTTTACTTGCACTCGGTTAGGGACCGCTTTGGTTTATATTGGAAGAACCACTTCAGCACCATCGGCATTAACGGGATGAATGAGGCAATAGTCAATCTTTGCGGGGTTGGGGAGAGCATTGCCACTCCCTCAGGACAGGCCTTTGCTCTGCGTGTACTCGAGTACATGCGCCACGTTTTAGCTGATTATCAAGAGGAAACGGGTGATCTCTATAATCTTGAAGCGACCCCGGCGGAGGGTACAGCATACCGCTTGGCCAAGCTTGACCGCGCGGCCTACGCTACCATGGTGATTCCAGGCGTGAATGAGCCATATTATACCAACTCAACCCAACTTCCCGTAGGCCATACAGCAGATATGTTTGATGCCTTAGATTTGCAGGACGAACTACAGACTCGCTATACAGGAGGCACTGTCTTTCATGGTTTCTTGGGCGAAGCAATCGACGATGTCCAGGCCTGTAAACAACTAGTGCGCAAAGTGCTAGAGAACTATCGCCTACCGTACTTCACCATTTCGCCTACCTTTTCGATATGTGATGAGCACGGCTATCTCAGGGGTGAGCAGGCAATTTGCCAGGTCTGCGGCCGCCGGGCCGAGATATGGACAAGGGTAGTGGGGTTCCACCGCCCTGTACAAAACTGGAATTTAGGAAAAAAAGAAGAATATAGAGATAGGCTGGAGTTTGCGCTTTCCAGTGGAAGCGCGGCCAATGATTGAGCAAGAGAGATGCTTTCGTGGACTGCAAAAAACCTCCGTCATCGATTTTCCGGCGACGGTGGCCTGCGTGCTCTTCGTTGGCGGTTGTAACTTCCGCTGTCCCTACTGCCATAATCGCTCCTTAGTACAAAGGACAGCCCCAGTCATAGGGTGGGACGATGTCTTTGCTTTCTTAAGGCGACGACGGCAGATACTTGACGGCGTGTGCATCAGTGGTGGCGAGCCCACTCTCGCACCATTCTTGCCCGCTTTTTTGCGGCATGTAAAGGAGCTCGGTTTCAAGGTCAAGCTCGATACCAACGGCTATGAGCCGGAGGCTTTAGGCGGATTCCTGCGCTACGGGCTCCTCGACTATGTCGCCATGGACGTAAAAAACAGCCCCGGTAAGTATGCGGCTACCTGTGGTCTGACCGGTATCGACCTGAGTCGCCTGCGGAGGTCCATAGCACTCATCAAGGCCTCCGGCGTCCCCTATGAGTTTCGCACTACGGTGTCCTCTGATTTAACAGACCATGATGATATCGTGGCTATGGCCGATTTTGTGGGCGGCGGGCAGCACTTTGTTTTGCAGGCTGTCAACTCCGCCTCTGGCACTCTGAGTGGCAGAGTGTTTGTGCCGCCGATACAAGCAGCAATGAGTGCAATGAAAGAGTGTTTAATGGAGCGGTTTGAAAAGGTTAGTGTGCGTTCGGACTGCTCATCAGGATGGGGACTATCGCTCGAAGTGGGACGCAGATAGGGCGCAGTGGGATGAAGGGGAAGGAGTTTTATCGCAGTAGCGCCGTATGTATTGCCCAAAAAACTGTTGGCATCCTTTGCGTCCTCTCCCCTTCGCCCTCTACTCCTCGCTTCGGCCCACTTCGAGCCCGTCTTCCTTCCTCTCGTCCTCTTTTCCTCTCTTTCTCGCTGCCTTTCTCGCATAATGGATGTCGCTTTAGGCAAAAATTAGCAAGACATGCTAAGGGAGGAGGGCAGAAGGCCTTGTCTAATTCTGCAATCGCAGCGGAGCTCTTGTTGGTGCAAGGAAATATCCAGCAATTGTTTGCGTCCTTGCCGCTTGGTTGTTCTGCAAAAGTGCCTAAAGCCCCTTGTTTGCGGCCTGGCAAAATGCTGCGCCCGACAGTGTTGCTGTATGCCGGTCTAGCTCTTGGGGGTGGCAGGGAGAGGCTCGTTGAGGCCGCGTCCGCCGTAGAGTTTCTCCACTCTGCCTCACTCCTGCATGATGATGTCATCGACAATGCGCATGTTCGGAGGGGCGAGCCTGCTGCGCAGGGAAACTATGGTAGCAAGAATGCCGTTCTCTGGGGAGATATTTGCTTTGCCGCCGCACTTCGTCACGCGAGTAAATTGGGCGACGAAGGGGTGCATGAGGTCGCCGAAGCTGTAGAGAGAATGGTGCGCGGCGAACTCCGGCAGCTCGCCATGCAGGGCAATCTTGCGCTCACTGTTCCGGCCTGTATTGAACAGCAAAGGGCGAAGACCGGAGCCTTATTTTCGCTGGCGGCTAAATTGGGGGCTACTGTGGCCAGAGCACCTTACACGATGCGTTCGCTCGCCGGAGAGTTTGGCGAGCATCTTGGCGTGGTCTTTCAAATGAAAGATGACTACTTAGATTATTTTGGAGAGGCCCATATTTTGGGGAAGGATTTAGGGCGAGATATGTGTGAGGGTGTCGTCACTCTGCCCATATTATTGGCTTCGCAGTTGGCACCACACGCTGGGCTGATGGGGCGATTTGCGGAGGGCACACTAACTGTCGACCATTTGCCCGAAGTGAGGGGGTGGATTGGCGATTCTGGCGCGATTCAGAGCTTGGGTGTCTTGATGCGACAACAAAGGGAGTTTGCTTTGGCGGCGCTTCGGTGTTGGCCGCATAATGAATTTCGTGATGCGCTCGCCAATTGCGTGGAAGACCTAGATCTTAGATGTTGAAAAATACTTTGACAGAGTCCTGCCGTTCATTTATTATCGTGTTGTATGGAATTATTAAAGCTGGTCCCGCTTTGATGATAGCAGTATCATCAATTTAGAGACGTATATAACATAAGGAGGAGTAAAAGTGCTAAAAGGAAACACCAAGTTACTAGTAGCCGCGGTCGTCGCCCTAGTCGTCATCATTGCCTTGGTAGTAGTTCCGCCCATGCTGCAAGAACCCGAACCCGCACCAAAGGCCTTTACGGTCGGAGTTGTATTGTCAACAGGTGGCAGAGGGGATAACTCTTTTAATGACGCCGCCATCGTCGGTCTAGAGAGAGCCAAGGCCGAGCTTGGCATCGTCTACACCTACCAAGAGCCAAAAGAAGTGCCGCAAATGGAAGAATTCCATCGCCTCTTTGCTCAACAGAAAGTTGACCTCATCGTGGGGGTAGGTTTCCTCCAAGCTGACGCCATCAGAAAAGTGGCCGCCGAATTCCCCAACCAGAAGTTCGCCGTGGTCGACACGGTCATTGACCTTCCTAACGTGAAGTCTCTTGTATTTAGAGAGCACGAAGGCTCTTTCTTGGCCGGTGCCTTAGCCGCCATGCTCACCACAACAAACAAGGTTGGCTTTGTCGGCGGCATGCAGATTCCGCTCATCGGCAGGTTCGAAAAAGGTTTTGCCCATGGTGTCGAACATGTCAACACCCTCCGCGGAAGAAACGTAGCGGTACTATCGGCCTACATCGGCACAACCGGTGCAGCTTTTAGAGATCCGGTGCGCGGCAAAGAGCTCGCTCTAGCGCAGATCGCTCAAGGCGCGGACATTGTCTACCATGCCTCCGGCGGCAGTGGACAGGGCGTTTTTGAAGCGGCCGCCGAAAAGGGTGTTAAGGCGATCGGCGTGGATTCCAATCAAAACTGGATCAAGCCCGGTTCCATAGTGGCCAGTATGCTGAAGCGCGTCGATGTCGCTGTATTTGGGGCCGTCAAGGCTACCAAGGAAGGCGCGTTCGTTGCCGGAGCTAGTTCCTTTGGGGTTAAAGAGGGCGGCGTTGGCCTGACCGACTTGGCCGCCGTGACCGATGTAGAAAAGGCTGCTCTCAAGAATGATGCTGCCCAAATTGCTTTAATCCAAAGGATGAAGGATGCTATCCCTGCCGAGGTGCGTCAGCTGATCACCGACTTGGCAGCGCAAATTGCCGATGGTAGAATCGTCGTTCGTTCCGAATAGTCAACAGTAGTTTTTTCCGGAAACGCTTGGAAACGGGAGAGGAAACCATGCAACCCATTTTAGAAATGCGACAGATTACAAAGAGATTCCCCGGGGTACTCGCCAGCGATAATGTAAACATTAGCTTGTTCCCAAGGGAGATTCTCGCTATCATCGGGGAGAATGGCGCTGGGAAATCTACTTTGATGAACATCTTGTTTGGTTTGTACCAACCCGACGAGGGGCAGATCTTCATCAAGGGTGAGCCAGTGAAAATGCTGAACCCTAACCAAGCAATTCTCAAAGGAATAGGAATGGTTCACCAGCATTTCATGCTGGTGAACCCTTTTACCGTTGCTGAAAACATCGTCCTTGGTGCTGAGCCTCGTCGGGGGCCCCTGCTAGACATTGCCCAAGCGCGGCGTAATGTAGCAGAGGTTTCCGAGCGCTACGGCCTGCGTGTTAAGCCGGATGCGAAAATAGAGGAATTACCCGTAGGCGTGCAGCAAAGGGTGGAGATTCTCAAAATTCTCTATCGCGGCGCTGAGATTATTGTTCTCGATGAACCGACTGCGGTTCTCAACCCCCAAGAAATAAAAGAGCTATACACCATCATGCAGAACCTCACCGCCCAAGGGAAGAGTATTATTTTCATTACCCACAAGCTCAATGAGGTCATGGCGATTAGCCACCGCATCACCGTTATGCGCCGGGGCAAAGTGATGGGCACGGTAGCGACCAGGGACACCTCCCCGCCGGAACTAGCCAACCTCATGGTAGGGCGACATGTTTTGCTGCAAGTGAGTAAGCCAGCTGCCAAGCTAGGGAGAACCATCCTCGAAGTTAAGGATTTAGTGGCCCGTGATGTCAGCGGAGAAAAGGTGCTCGATAATATTAATTTTCATATCAAGTCAGGTGAGATCCTCGGTATCGCCGGAGTAGAAGGAAATGGACAGACTGAGTTAGTCGAAGTCTTGACCGGCCTGTGGCGTGCTGCGAGCGGCAGCGTGCGCCTAAATGGTGCGGACATCACCAATTTTACGGCGCGACAGATAAAAGAGAGCAAGGTGGGGCATATCCCGGAGGACCGCCAAAAACGTGGCCTCGAACTAGACTTTACCGTCAAGGAAAACCTTATCTTCGGCTTTCATTATCGACCACCCTTTGCCCGGAGCGGCTTTCTAGATGCAGAGCTAATAACCAGCCATGCGAATAGACTCATCGAGGAATTTGACATTAGAACCCCTAACGCAGAAACAAACACCCGCTCGCTCTCTGGCGGCAATCAACAAAAGGTCATTATTGCCCGGGAAATGCACCAAGAGCCCGACCTTTTGATTGCTTCGCAGCCTTCGCGCGGGGTCGATATAGGTGCTATAGAGTTTATCCACCGTCGCTTGGTGGAGCATCGCAATGCCGGCAAGGCCGTCTTGCTGGTATCACCCGAGCTTTCGGAGATTCTTTCACTAAGTGATCGGGTAGCCGTCATTTACGAGGGAAGAATCATGGGCATCGTGATGAGCAACGCAGTGACCGAAGAACAAATCGGCCTGATGATGGCCGGAATTATGCCGGAAGATATGCAACAAGCAGGAGAGGGGAGGCCGGGCCATGACGGGCAGTAAGGAAAAAACGGAATCCGGCCTGCAAGAGCTTCTTGTCCCCTTAGCCGCCATTGCCCTTGGGTTGTTGGTGGGGGCAGTAATCATTCTTTTTATCGGTGAGAACCCAGTACGGGCCTACGCCGCCCTATTCCACGGGGCTTTTGGCAGTTTCAACAGCTTACTCGGCACGCTGACTCGCGCGACGCCCATCATTATTACCGGTTTGGCAGTGGCCCTGCCGTTTCGGGCCGGACTATTTAATATCGGGGTCGAAGGGCAGATGATGATGGGAGCGCTGGCCGCTGCCGTTGTCGGCTCAGAGTTGCGTGGGTTGCCGATGGCGGTTCATTTGCCGTTGACTCTACTGGCAGCTGTTGCCGCCGGAGGATTGTGGGCATTTATCCCCGCCTGGCTCAAGGCACGGCGTGGCATCCACGAAGTCATCAACACCATCATGCTTAATTTCGTCGCCAACGCCGTGCTCGCCTACTTGGTGGTCGAAGTGTTGCGCGCCCCGGGCGAGATGATACCTAAGACTCCGGCTGTTTTGGGAACCGCTGTTTTGGCACGTTTCAGCGATTTTCTCCCAGGCATTACGGCCCGTCTGAATTTTGGGTTTATCTTGGCCCTACTCGCCGCAGTGGGCTTGTACTACCTCCTTTGGAAGACCACCACCGGCTATGAAATTAGAGCGGTCGGACTTAACGCCAAAGCAGCTGAGTACGCAGGTATAAATGTTGCTAAGCGCATTATCATGGCTATGGTGCTCTCCGGCATGTTAGCGGGCTTGGCAGGCGCGGAGCGAATTCTCGGTTTTGATCGCATGCTCGCCCTCGGGTTTTCCCCGGGTTTCGGTTTTGAGGGCATTGCGGTGGCTCTGCTCGGACGAAATCATCCGGTGGGCATAATTTTGGCGGCGCTTCTGTTTGGCGCCCTCTCGAGCGGTGGCGTCTGGCTTAGTTTTGCGACCGATGTCCCCTCGGACATCATCGTGGTTTTACAGGCAGTAATCATCTTCTTCGTGGCGGCGGACCAGATTGTGCGTGCCATAATCTCATACGGAAAGAAAGGGGTAGCCTAGAGATGTGGAATGTGTTTGACATGACGCTCTTGATGGCGACACTCAGGGCGGCGACACCTCTCGTCATCGCGGCAGTAGGGGGTATTTTCGCCGAACGCTCCGGGGTTGTTAACATTGCTCTCGAGGGCAAGATGCTAATTGGTGCATTCGCAGCCGTTGTTGTGGCGTACTATACCGGTAGTCCTTGGCTCGGCGTGTTGGCTGCTCTCGTCGTTGGCGGCATCTTGGCCTATATTTTCGCGGTGGTGAGCATTAAGTACCGCGCTAACCAGGTGGTGAGTGGCGTCGCCATAAACATGTTGGCGGCTGGTCTCACGGTTTTCTTAATGCATGTTTTTTTTGGCACCGCGGGGACGAGTCCTGCGGTCAATCGCCTACCCAATGTCGGGCCCTTCACCCCCATAGTGTATCTTGCGCCGCTTATTGTCATCGCTGCCTTTATCGTTTTGTACCGCACTCCATGGGGACTGCGCATTCGCGCGGTGGGTGAACACCCCAAGGCTGCGGCCACGGTGGGCGTTAACGTCATTGGCCTCAGGTATGCCTGTGTGGTCTTGAGTGGCATGCTCGCAGGAATTGCGGGGGCCCACCTTTCCATTGGTACTTTGAGTGTCTTTGTGCGGGACATGACCGCAGGCAGGGGTTTTATAGCTTTAGCCGCGATGATCTTTGGCAAGTGGCACCCGGTGGGTGCTCTTGGAGCAGCACTGCTCTTTGGGTTTTCTGAAGCGCTACAGATGCGTTTGCAGGGTGGCGGCATTCCCAGCCAGCTCATTCAAGCCGTACCCTATGTTTTCACGATGATTGTTTTGGCGGGTTTTGTAGGGCGTGCTACGGCGCCGGCATCTTTAGGCGAGCCATACAAAAAAGAATAGGCAAGAACTAGATGCTAGACAATTAGGACTGGCCCATTTAGAATAGTCATAGAAGGCAGTGGGGGTGGACTGTGTTAAATTTCATTTCGCTTGTTGGCGCTTTTGTGGTGGTCTCGGCCCTCATGCCGCGCGTGTATAACTTGTCGGTGCATTACTGCCTGGCAGATCAACCTTGTCACCGCAAGGTTCATGAAAAACCCATGCCCTTTGTGGGGGCGGCTTTGTGGCTTGGGGTATCGTTGATTATCTTTGCTCTCCCCATTGATAGAAGGGTGGCTCTAGGTCTGTTCCTCGGGGGTACGATTGCTTTTGCGGTTGGCTTGGTCGATGATTGGGTGAAGAGCCGGGGTGGTGACCTTGCCGCGGCGCCTAAACTCGTCGGTCAGCTAGTCGCAGCTATGGTTTTGTACTGGGCCGGGGTGCAGGTGCAGTTTTTGTCTAACCCATTCTCGGGGGGGCTAGTCTACTTGTCCCCGACCATGAGCTTGTTAGTCACGGTGGTCTGGGTAGTGGCCATCACGAACATCATCAATTTCATGGATGGACTGGACGGCTTGGCCTGTGGAATAGTGAATATAGCGGCCTTGACCATGGCAATTATCGCCTATTTTATGGGGCAACCGGCAACCATGTTGGTGTCACTAGTATTGGTGGGGGCAACGCTGGCCTTTCTGCGCTATAACTTTAATCCCGCCAAGGCGTTCATGGGTGATGGCGGGGCGTACTTTTTGGGCTTTGTCTTGGCGGCGGTATCAGTGGAAGGCGCTTTTAAGTCGGCGACCTTGGTTGGCCTGTTAGTGCCGGTCTTGGTACTGGGGCTCCCCATCGTTGATACTGTTTATAACATCTTTAGAAGACTACTCAGCGGCAAGCCCGTACATGTGGCGGACCGCGGTCATACCCATCATCGCCTGTTGCAGGCGGGGCTCAGCCAGAAGCAGACGGTGCTCGTCATGTACTTGATCAGTATCTGTTTCTCCCTCACTGCGCTGGTAGTAATGTTTGCTAGTAGATGGTAGATAGCCTAGGGCTAGGACAAATTATTGGACTGCTGAGGGAGCTTTATCCGCATGCTAAGTGCGAGCTCAATTTTAGCAGTCCTTTTGAGCTATTGTTGGCAACCATCCTGTCAGCGCAGTGCACCGATGCTCGCGTCAATCAAGTGACGCCAGCTTTGTTTGCCAAGTATGCTCACCCGTGTGAACTCATGCAGGTAGCCCCCGTGGATTTAGAAGCAGACATCCGGTCTTGTGGGCTGTACAGAAACAAGGCCAAGAACATTGTCAACTGCTGTCGTGAATTGTGTTTAAGGCATAACGGTCAAGTCCCGGAGACGGTAGAGGACTTGCGCTCCTTGCCGGGCGTGGGAAGAAAGACAGCCAACGTGGTGGCGAACACTGCATTTAATGTACCGGCACTAGGCGTGGACACCCATGTTTTTCGCGTGGCACGCCGCCTGGGGCTCACCTCAGCTAAGACCGCAGAAAAAGTCGAGTTGGAGTTGTGTGCCCTGCTCTCCATAGAGGATTGGGGGCCCATGCATCACCTGCTCATTTGGCACGGGCGAAGAATCTGCCATGCGCGACACCCCCAGTGTCACCTCTGCCCCCTACGTAATCTATGCCCCCACCATAAAGGAGAGGATGTCCGTTGAGTAAAATCATAGATATCGTCAAGGATGCCAAGCTAACCTACCACCAGAAGGTGGTGGCCTTGGCGCGAGCAGCTGAAAACAGTCTCGAGGTGCTAAAAATCCACCCTGAGGTGGAGGAATTGCGCCAAGCGAGGATCATCTGCGATCTTTTCGAGGGTAATGCCCCCTACCGACCGCGTTATGTCGTGCCTGACTATGCCCGTTTTATGCAAGTGGGCAGTGAGTTTCTCGCCCTTACTCCGCCAAAGACACTAGAAGATGCGGTGCACAGTCTGCTCATACTCTACAAACATGTGCCGTCGATTACTACTTTCCCTGTCTACATCGGCGAATTAGACACCTTGCTCGAGCCCTTTGTCACAGATGATGCCGCCTCGGCGCGGACCATTAAGCACTTTTTGCGGCATATAGATCGCACCATCACCGATTCTTTTTGCCACGGCAACCTAAGCACCCGCGACACTTTGGCCGGTCGCCTGCTGCTCGGGGCTGCCGCGGAGCTACAAGCCGCGGTGCCCAATTTGACTCTCAAGTGTGACCACAATACCAGCGACGCCAGGCTTCTACAGGCGGTGGAAACCGCACTGCAGACCGCTAAGCCGAGTTTTGCCAATCACGCCATGTTTAAGGCCGACTTTGGCGAGGACTATGCCATTGTCAGCTGCTACAATGGCCTGCCGGTAGGCGGGGGGAGCTTTACCTTGGTGAGGCTTAATCTCCACCGTCTGTCTTTATCGGCGACGGACTATGCACAGTTTAGGGATGAGGCCTTGCCGCGAGCAGTGCATCACATGCTTCTTTACATGGACGAGAGAGTGCGCTTCCTGGTGGAAGAATCGGGCTTTTTCTCGGGTAACTTCCTCGTCGCCGAAAATCTGCTTCGCCTAGAGCGATTTACGGCCATGTTTGGTGTCGTCGGTCTCGCTGAATGTGTCAATTACTTTTTGGGCAACCCCGCGGACAAAGGTGCCCGTTTCGGTCATAGTGAAGAGGCAAACTCCCTCGGCATCGAAATTATCGCCCAGCTGGCCGCCTTGGTGGCCGCGCATACCAACCCGCATCTGCACTTTTCGCAGGGCAGGTACCTGCTCCACGCCCAAGTAGGCATAGACACGGATAAAGACACCTCGCCGGGTTGCCGCATTCCGATCGGCGACGAGCCGGAACTCTATGAGCACATCATGCAGGCCGCTCGCTTTCATCAATACTTCCCGTCCGGAATTGGCGACGTCTTTAGCTTTGACTCCACAGTAAAGAACAACCCCAAATTCGTGGTGGACATTCTTAAAGGGGCCTTCAAAAACGGGTTACGCTATTTTTCGGCCTATTCGGCAGATTCCGACGTGGTGAGGATTACCGGCTATTTGGTGAAGAGGTCTGAAATGGCCAAGTTGGCGAGGGGAGAACAGGTGGCTAATAGCGCCGTGGTCTTAGGCAAAGGTGCTGCTGATAACCTGGGGGTCCTCCAAAGGAAGATTAGGGCGAGGGAGAGCTAAATGCAAGGTTTTGTGCACAAGATAATCCCCTTTAGCGCCGTGGACGGCCCAGGGAACCGCACGGCGGTTTTTCTGCAGGGCTGCAATTTTGCCTGCGCCTACTGCCATAACCCCGAAACCCAAGCGCCCTACGATAGTAGCATGTTTAGCGCAGGAGTACGCGCCATGGACCATCGGGAACTGGGATTAGAGATACTTAAGTATCGGGACTTTATTCAGGGGGTCACGATTTCGGGCGGCGAATGCACCCTGCAATATGAGTTCTTGCTGGAGCTTGCTAGGTACCTCCAAAGCTTTGGCATCGAAGTCTTTGTGGACACCAATGCTCATCTGGCTCCGGCAGCATTTCAGCTGCTTGGTCGGCATGTCGATAAGTTCATCATTGATGTCAAAGCCAGCGATGAGGGCGAGCATATGGCCCTGACCGGGGTAGGGAACAACCTGGTCCTTGCCAATTTGCGCTATGCGCTAGCGGAAAAACTGGTCTATGAGATTCGCACCGTTATTGTGCCGGATGTTTTAAACAATGAGCAGACCGTCGCCACCATCAGTAGGCTCATTAGCGCTGACCAACAAGTCAGGTACAAGCTGATTAGGTTTCGCCCTCAGGGGGTAATCGGCGCTTACGCCCATCTGCCTGTACCCACAGATGCATACATGACAGCCTTGCAAAGATTGGCTCAGGAATATGGCGTCACGCAATGCACAAAGAACTGACCCAGCGAGGTCAGTTCTTTGTTTAGCAGAGGCTTAATGCTCAATTCTGTGGTTGATGTCCGCCCAGTTGACCAAGTTCCACCATGAGGCAATCCATTCAGCGCGTCGGTTTTGGAATTTTAGATAATAGGCGTGTTCCCAGACATCGATGGTGAGTAGGGGCAACCCGTCGATGAGAGCGACGTCCTGGTGTTTTTCAATAGTGGTGATGTAGAGGCCTTTAAGTCCCGCAGAGTAGACTAGCAGAGCCCAGCCCGAACCCTCCACCGCTGCGGCGGCGGCAGAAAATTGTTTCTTGAAAGCCTCAACGGTGCCAAAGCTCTCGATAAGATGCTTTTCAATATGCCCGCTTGGCTCGCCACCACCATTTGGGGTCATATTTTTCCAGAACAGAGAGTGCATGAGGTGGCCGCTGCCATGAAACGCCAATTCTCGCTGCCAGTGCTTGATGAGGGCAAAATCGCCACTCACTCTGGCCTCAGCCAGCTTGTCTTCCGCTTTGTTCAAGCCATCCACATAGGCCTGATGGTGCTTGGAGTGGTGAAGCTTTAGCGTGGCTTCATCGTAGTAAGGCTCTAGAGCGGCATATGGATAGGGCAGCTCCGGCAAAACATGTTTCTTGGTCATAAGTACCCACCTTTCGTTTTTACGTACCGAGGTCTTCTTCGCCATATGGGCGAAGATTCCTGCTTTGCTGGGTCTATTCGCGCTCGAACCTCTGCCTAGCCAAGACAATGCGCGGCAGGAGCACCTGTTCCGCCACCCAGGCCCCTAACAAGCCTAGCGCCTGTGTCAAGAGCACTAAGGCACCAAAAACAGGCCAGGTAACATTGAGAAGCCTGCTCCCCGTGACAAAGTGCGCAATCATGGCGGTTATCATCAAAGATATCGTGGGAAAAGTTGCGGCGGTCGCGCGAATGGCCCCAGGCGTTTTAGCTCCGCGGAAAAGTAACCAGGATAAACCCTCGGTTATCACCCCCGCGATGGCAATCGCCATGCTCATGAGGAAGTTGATGAGGCCCATGACGGCGGCCAAAACCAAACAGGTGGCTAAAAGCGCCCCGCGTTTTCGCAGCAGGGAGAGGGGCAGTGCCACCATCAAGCTAAGCAGCGGGGCCAATAGGGCAAACTTAAGCCCGGGCACAGGTATTACCGTATACAATAGGTATCCGCTGGCTGCAGTAGCAGTGGCGACTAAGGCTATGACCGTCATCTGTCGCGGTGAGTAGTACACATGCGCCCCTCCTTTCTTTATTGTTTCGCCCTGCTGACCGGATATTCCTTCCTGCGGCTGTATAGCAGGAAAATTGACTGGCAGTGTCTAATATAGTAATGGGTCGCCATAAATAACCGAAGATATTGGGAGGCATAGTTTCGTGAAAAAACTGTTCATTGTCGTTTTGGTCGCCAGCTTCTTCTTGCTCTCGCTGACAGGTTGTCAAAGAGAGGCCAAGCCTAACCCCGTAGTCACGATTGAGATGGCAGACGGTGGCATCATCAAGGTCGAGCTTCTTCCAGAAATAGCGCCGCAGACTGTGAATAATTTTGTTTATTTGGTGCAGAAAGGCTTCTACGATGGTTTAGTCTTTCATCGCATTATCCCTGAGTTTATGATTCAAGGCGGATGCCCAGACGGTAACGGCATGGGCGGCCCCGGGTATGGCATCAAGGGTGAATTTTCTAGCAATGGGGTGCGCAATAGCCTTAAGCACGAGCGCGGAGTCATCTCCATGGCCCGCTCAGCGATCTATGATTCGGCTGGCTCGCAATTTTTTATTATGCACCAGAATTCTCCCCACTTAGATGGCTCTTATGCCGCCTTTGGTCGCGTCACTGCCGGCCTGGACGTGGTTGACCGCATCGTCATGGGGCCTAGCGACCAAACTGCGGGTGGCGTAGCTCTCGAGCCGCGAGCCACGATGAAGAAAGTGACCGTGGATACTTTTGGGGTCACTTATGCAGAACCGCGGAAGATTACCCGTTAGTTCTGGCCTAGTTGCCGCCTCACCTCGTAGAGGATGATTCCGGTCGCTACTGCTAAGTTTAGGGAGTTGGCCTGGCCATACATGGGTATACGCACCGCCCAGTGACCTCCGGTGAGAATATCGAGAGGGAGGCCGGGCCCTTCGCTGCCCATGAGCACCGCGCAGGGGTAGTCAAACTTAGCATTAGCTAGGTCCATGGTTGCCTGCGCCGAGGTAGTGATGAGGGCGACCTGCCGGTCATGGCACCAAGCCAAGAAGCCCTCTTCTGTGGCCACCCTGGCCAATGGTACACTAAAGACTGTACCCATGCTGGCCTTGATGCAGGTCGGATCATAGGGGTCGGCTGTCTGACCGACGAGGATGACCCCACTGCCGCCGATTGAGTCAGCGGTGCGCACAATGGTACCCAAGTTTCCCGGGTTCTTGATGTTAAAGAGTGCGGTGAGGATGGAGAGCTTGCCGACAGTGATCTTGCCTAGGTCAAGGGGTTTGGCTTTAGCAACCAGAGCAAGCCCGACGGGGTTGTCGCGCTCGGATATAGTCGTAAAGGCCTCCTTACTCGCCGTGAGGACCTTGATACGCCGCCGCTGTAAGTCGGCTATCTGCATCAGGGCGAGCGGGCTCTTTAGCAATTCCGGAGCATAAATCAAAAACTCAACATGGAGACCGTTTTCGATGGCTCGCAAACAGGGTTGAATGCCCTCGACGAGGCAGAACCCGGATGCTTCACGGTGAGTTTTTTTGTGCAAACGGCGCATCTCTTGCAGTTGCGGGTTACGGGTGCTGGTGATGTGCTCCACCTATTTATTCCCCCTATCATCGACCTTAGTATACCATCCCCAGTTAAGCCGTCGAGGTGGCGCAGAGAGAAGGAGTGCTTGAATTGATAACATTGCTACACTTGTCAGACCTGCACCTAGGCTGGCAGCCAAAGTTCCTCGGTGCCAAGGCCGCTGAAAGGGCCGAGGAGCGCAATCAACTGCTCAAGAAGGCGGTAGCTGTCGCCTTAAACCCCAGCCATAAGGTGGATGTAGTGATTATTGCCGGCGACCTCTTTGAGCACCACAGTCCGGATGCGCCCCTCGTCGAGGCCGTCTTACAGCAACTAAGCCATCTGACGCAGCAGGGAAAGTTGCTCTTGACCGTACCCGGCAACCATGACGAGATTAGCTATCGCGACAGTGTCTATCGCCTCTATGCAGATCGCTGGCCCGGGCTTTTGGTGACGGCACCGGAGCCAAGCCATGTGGGCAGTAGGGTCATCCGGGGCGAGGCCATCCACTTTTACAGCGTCGCCTATACCGGCGGCATCACCAAGTGTGGTGCGCCTCTCACCAACTTGCCCCGCTTAGAAAGTGCTGGGTTTCATGTGGGAGTGTTTCATGGTTCGTTAGATTGCCCGGTCACCTGGCGCAGTCTGCCCCTTGCGAGCAATTCTTTAGCCATAGCCAAGTACGATTACATAGCCCTTGGCCACTTTCATCAAGCGAAAGCCGCTAGAGTAGGCAATGGTGTTGCGGCTTACTGCGGGGCCACTATGTCCAAGGGCTTTGATGATCTGGGTACCGGAGTAGTGCAACTGGTAGAGCTCAGTGCGGGGCGGGTAGAACTGCGAACGGTCCCCATTTTATCTCGCCCGCAGAAAGTCATGGAGATGCCACTTGATGGGCTTACGGAGGCAGAAGTAGATGAATATTTAGCGACAATGAAGGACGAGCAGGCCATTGTCCGCCTCGTTCTTTCCGGGACTGCCGCACCGGGGGTCCAAAGCGCCAAGGTCGCCGCCTTAGCCCAGAGCCTTTTCTACCACTGTGAGGTAGTAGATAATAGCGATGAATTCTCCGTCAGTTACCTAGAAGAGGTAGGTAGAGAAATGAGCGTGCGTGGGTTTTTTGTCAAAGGGCTCCTGACAGAAGCTATGGGCACCCCGCTTGTAGAAGAGAAAGAGCTGCTCTTTCAAGCCATGAGGCGCGGGCTGCGCGCGTTTAAGGGAGGGCACTAGGATGGCGGAGGTGATGTTCAAAAGGCTGCAACTTTGCGGGTTTGGACTGTATGCCGGTGAGGCCGACTTTACTTTCGCAAAAGGCGTCAATGTTTTTATCCGACCAAACGAGAGCGGCAAAACAACCATGGCCGAGGGTCTTTGTGCTGTGTTGTTCGGGCTTGGGGCACCGATTGAACGCTACCGGCCTTGGGGACAGAGTGCAAAATTTGAGGGGACATTGTGGTTTAGCAGTGGCGCTACGGAGTATAGCGTCACCAGAAGGTTTGGCACAAATGGCATCGAGGTGAAAAGCGTCGACAATAAAGGGCGGTGGGTAAAGATTGTCGAGGGTGAACACAAGCCCGAAGCTCGTAGGCCCAATCGGCCCTACCTAGACTTTCTGGAGACGCATTTCGGCATGGTGAATAGTGACACGTTTCGCCGTAGCTACTTTGTGACCCAACCGATGCCCAGTGAGGATAAGATAGATGCCAAAGTTCAGGAACTTCTCTCTGGTGGAGGTGCGACTTCTCGGGGCGCGGAAAACACCTTGGTGGAAGAACTGAAAGCCCTGACTATCGAGTGGTCAAGTTATGTGCCCAATCTTGGCAAGGGCCGTATCGACCGCAAACTGGAGGTCTTACGCCATAGAAGGCAAGAGTTGGAAAAATTGCTCACCCAGCAGAACGAAACAACGAGTGAGCTCAAACACATTGAAGAAAGTCTCTGCCAACAGGCAGAGGAGCAGGTTAAGACTAAGCAACAGCTAGAAGCCCTAGAGTCGCTCCACTCTAATTTTCAAAGATGGATTATGCTACGCGAGCGGTATGGCCTTTGCCGGGAAAAGGCACTCAAGGTGAACGAGGACTTTCGTCAGGCGGAAAGTCTCGCGGTAGCACTGGCCGAGGAGAGGGAGCGATTAGTCAGTAGGACCACGCCGGCCTTAAAGCAAGTAACTCTGGCGCGAGAAGATATTGTTAAGAAAATAGCCGCGGGCGAAAGTATGGCCCTCCTCGGGGAACAGCCGGGGGAGGTCGTGCGCACGGTACGGCGCTTCGTCATGGAACAGAGCAATACAGAGGAAGCTCTCCGGCAAGACCTAGTTGTTGCGGAGGAAGAGGAAGGAAAGGCGAAGGAGTCGCTGGCTCTGACGGGAAAGGGCGCGCGCTCTCGACCCAATATCTGGCTTGCGCTGTTGGGCATGCTGGCTGGGGCAATGGCGTGGCTCTTGCTCGAGGGCGTAGCGGCAGCAGTGGTGGGTCTGTTGTTTGTGGCGCTTGGTGTGGTCTTAGCGCTAGTCTGGCGCAGAAAAGACCCCAGTGCTCTTCCTAAGCAGGCTAGGGGCGAGATGTTGTTAGGGGCGACCGAGCGGGTAGTACAGAGGCAGCGCCGTTATCAAGAATTCTTACGCCGACAGCTGGTCTTGCAACCCCCGCTCATGGCGGCGGTGTGCGCCATGCTTCCCAACCGGGAGGGTGAGCGGGATACTGCTCAGTTAGCGGCAATAGATGAGGTAATTTGGGCAGAACTTGCTAAAAAAGGCGATGAGTATGCGTTACTTAAACTAAGGAGGAGCGAGCTAGATAGGGAGACGGCCTACCTCGAAAAAGAAGCGGAACTAAGTGTTAAAGCCAAAGAAGACAAGCTTACTCACTTGTTGGCCCATCATCAATGCGCCGACCTCCATAATCTGGCCGCTTGGCAACTAGATTGCGCCACCGCTATGCAATTGGCGCGCCGGGAATGGCAGGAGCTAGTGTCCCTCCACATGGGATTGCCGGCACTAGAGGCGGCAGTGGATGCCGTTGCCCTGACATTGTGGCAAAAAGACCTGGCCGGTGAACTAATAGCGATCCGCGAACATTTGGGTGCGGTAGAAATGGAGATATTTTCTCTGCGTCACCGACAGGGGTACTTAACCGGACAGCAGACCGAAAACCTTGCGCAAGGGGAAGAACAGTTGGCCAGTCTCATGGCCGAAGAAAATCGCGTCCGGAGGGAGGCGCAGGTCCTTGGGCTGGCGATTAGGGCGATACAAAAAGCCGCCACAGATTTTCATGCGGCGGCGCGTAGTCTCTTAGAGAAGCAGGCCACCCGTCATTTTTCCCACATAGCGGGAGGGAATCGAGAAGTGGTCATTGACGAAGGATTTACTACTTGGGTGGTCACTGAAAGCGGCCACCGTGTGTCCCCCGAGGCTCTCAGTCAGGGGGCTCGTGACCAGTTTTATATTTCTCTCCGCCTCGCCATTGCGGACCTCGTAGGCGTTGGCCAAGTCGTCCCCTTGGTTTTTGATGACCCATTTTTGACCACAGACCAAAAACGCCTGGCGAACATCGCCGTGGCACTGCAAAATCTCGGCCGGCAGTGCCTCCTCCTTAGCCATAGCGACACCTTGCAAGGCTGGGGTCAGGCGGTGGGGACTGTCTAGGCTAGGTGCGTCTCGGCACCTGCTGTCGGCGGAGCATGACCAAAGCGGTTGTGCCCAGTAAGCACAAGTAGGCGAGCACCACCAAGGGGTGCTGTAAGTAGGGCGGAACGCTTTGGTATAAGGTGACACTGCCGAAGGCTAGAAACATTATTGCCGCGCTCTTTTGCAGAAAAGTAGGGGGTAGGCGTTTGCTGATGTAGCCGCTCATGCCGATGCCGACGAGTTGTGCCGCTATTAGGCCGGCGCTTGCTCCCACCCAGATAAGCAGCGGGTTGTCAAACTTGGCGGTTAGACCAAGGGTGACAAGTTGTGTCTTGTCGCCAAATTCGGCCAAGAAAAAAGAAAAGAACACAGTCCAAAAGGGGTGCCTAGACCGCGAGGTCGGCGTCGGGCACATTTCGTTGCGCCTTCCTTGGCGCATGGTCCAAAACCCAAAACCAAGAAATCCTATACCAGCAAGCATTTGCAGCGTGGTAAGCGGGATAGCCCTAGTTAATCCTTCGCCGAGGACTACAGCTAGGGCGGTGTTTAATAATGCGGCTGCGCTTGCGCCCATAAAGACCTGCCGCATGCCAAACTTGGCCACAAAGGCCATGCACATCAGTTGAGTCTTGTCGCCAAGCTCGGCCAGAAAGACTACCATGGCAGTTGTGATGAGGTGTAGTATCACGCAAAATCCTCCTCAGTGGTACTCTGCCAGGGGCACTCCTTTGCCGGGGCAAGGATTCCCTAGGTAGCGAGATGATTATAGCACAGTAGCACATACATACTAGCAATGGACCGCAATGAGGCCAAGGCGTGGTATACTCAAGTGAATCATTAAGGGGGGTCTGCTGATGAAAGCATTGAGGAACTATCTATGGCCGGTCCTAGTCATTCTTATCGGCACACTTTCTTCGGCCGCATCTTTTAACCTGATGCTGCTGCCTAACCGCATGCTGGCCGGTGGTGTGGCTGGCTTGAGCATTATTATCGGCACAATTACGGGATGGCCCATTGGCATCTTGGTATTTGTGCTTAACCTCCCTATTCTGTACCTAGGATATAAGTATGTGGGTGGCAAGTTCATCTTGCTTACTACATTAGCCGTCCTCAGCTTTTCTACCTTTTTAGACCTAGTGCCGGTGAGCTCGGCTGTTGAAGACATCCTCCTAGCGTCAGTATTTGGGGGAGCCCTCAATGGAATAGGACTGGGGCTGGTGTTTAAGGTGGGGGCTTCAACGGGGGGCACCGATGTCTTGGGCGTAATTTTGAATCGCAAGTTTTCGCTTTCCATTGGGGAAGTGCTGATGGCCTTTAACGCCATCATCGTGGGGCTTGGGGCCCTGCTCTTTGACCTGAACGCGGCTCTTTACACTCTAATTGCCATGTTTGTCACCGCGCGAATTGTCGACTCCATGCAAGTGTCGCGGGATAAGAAAAAAGCGCTTATCGTTTCGAGCAAGTCTGATGCATTGGCCGATGCCCTCAACGTCAAGCTGGGGCGTGGCGTCACTTTTTTCTACGGCGAAGGCGCATATGAACACAGTCAGCGCAAAATAATTATGTGCATCCTCACCCGCTTTGAACTGGCTCAACTTAAAGAAGTGGTGTTTGGCATAGACCCGGCGGCCTTCGTGACCATTTCGGATGTGGATGAGGTCGTGGGACGTTTTGCCGCCTACAACCCATTTCGCCGCTCCAATAGAACAGCACCGTGATAGAACAAAAAAGAGGAGCGCCCGTGTGCCGGACACTCCCCTTTTTTTAGCCGTTAAAGGACCAACCTAGGCGCTTCAGTATCGGCATAACCCCGAGATAAAGGGGGAAGGTGAGGATTGTGCTGACCGTCATGCGCGCTAGGTTGAAGGGTAGTATCATCGTCAGTAGCATGGCCGTACGACCATCTTCGGGTACTCCCCAAGCGGCTAGGGCCCAGGTGGCGTTAGAGATGTGCATGACTGCGGTCATGGCCAGTCCGCCGGCGACCATGCTCACCAACGCGCCAATCTTGGTCGGCATCTTCTTGTAGACGAGGCCGGCGACCAAGGCAAAAGAGGCTGAGGCCAAGAAATTTTGGATTGAACCAACTGGTCCGCCGGTACCCTTGGTTATGAAAAAGAGGGCAACCTTTATAAAAGAAATGACCACCCCGGCCACGGGGCCAAGCAAGAAAGCGCCAATGAGTGCGGGGACGTCGCTAGGGTCGTACTTCAAAAATGGCGCGGCCGGAATGAGGGGGATTTGCAGGGCAAACATGAGGATGTAGCTCATGCCGGCCAGCATCGAGATAATGACGAGGTTGCGGGTTGACTTGTTCAAGTTGAGACCTCCTTTAATAATAAATAGCGCCCCGATGACCATCGGGGCGCAAACATAGCACAAAAAATAATGCCATACCTTCTTTATTCCGGACTGTACCGTCGGCCCTAGAATCACACTAGGTCTGCCAATTGGCTCGTGGGCTAGCTTGCGCATTACCACCGGTAGGGAATTGCACCCGACCCCGAAGGTTATTATTTAGTTTCTTTCTTAGAGTACACCAAGGTAGTGGCGTTCGTCAAGCAAGAATGTTGGAGCGTCCACGGGGCGAGGCAGTGGGGGTGGCGGGGCGGTTGTTTTTGATTGGGAAGGCCGGAGATAGAACGATGGAGGGATAGATAATGAACGTTCTCGAGGTTGATAGGCTGACTAAGTACTATGGTAAAGTTCGCGGAGTCGAAAATCTGAGCTTTGCCTTGGAAAAAGGCGAGATTTTCGGCTTTATCGGCCCTAACGGGGCAGGGAAGACCACGACCATCAGAGCCATACTGGGATTGGTTTTTCCCACCCGTGGGGGGGCAAGGATTTTTGGTGAGGACTGTATATCCCAGGGTCATAACATTCGCCGACGCATCGGCTACCTGCCCTCAGAGGTGTTTTACTATGACCAGATGAAGGTCATGGACTTGCTCCTCTACTCCGCCAGTTTCTATGGGAAGGACTGCCGGAGGCGCATCCATGAGCTGTCCGAGGCCATGGAGCTAGACTTAGGCCGTAGAATCGAAGAACTCTCTTACGGCAACAAAAAAAAGGTGGGCATAGTGCAAGGACTCTTGCATGAACCAGACCTCCTGTTGCTGGACGAACCGACGAGTGGTCTTGACCCACTCATGCAACGGAGATTCTTTGAACTCGTCCTCGAAGAAAACAAGCGGGGGGCCACGGTATTCTTCTCCTCCCACATACTTTCCGAAGTGCAGCATATGTGCATGCGGGTGGGCATCATGAAAGATGGTAACTTGATTAAAATTGAAAACATCGAGACCATGCGTCAGGACAACTATAAGAGGGTCAGCCTGAGAACCAAGGGTGTGGCAACCGCCAATTTACGCCTTGACGGGGTAACTAACCTGCTGCAGGAAAACCACACCGTCAAGTTTTTTTACAAGGGCAACATCGATTCGTTGCTGGCCGCCCTGGCAGCTCTTGACTTAGTGGATGCAGTAATTGAGGACCCCTCCTTGGAGGAGATATTCATGCATTACTATGGGCCGGTGACGCCATGAATGTAATTAACTTTGAGTTTAAGAAGTATGTTGGGTCGCTGTGGTTCTGGATTATATCGTTGTGGTCCATCCTCGTCATGTTCATGGCCATGTATCCGGTGCTGGCGAGAGATGCCGCCTTGGTGGACCTTGTTCTTCAGCACTACCCAGAGGAACTCCTCCGGGCCTTTGGCATGAGTGGCGGGTTGTCCTTGGCTACCGTGGCGGGGTTTTTTGCCTTTGTCTTTGCCTTTGTCCAACTCTGCTTGGCAATCCAGAGCGCATACTATGGGTTTCAATTTCTGTCGGTGGAGGAGAGGGAGCTCACGGCAGACTTTCTCTACTCCAAACCAGTCAGTAGAAGTCGCCTTTTGTTGTATAAGTATGTCGCGGCCATGGCGGCATTACTTATTACCAACATTGGTTTAATTATGGGCACTTTCTTGTCTATCGAGTGGTTTCGAGGCAGCATGGTCTATGATGTGGGCGTGGTTATCTCACTCCTGCTCAGCGTTCCCTTGTTCCAGCTTTTCTTCTTTAGCGCCGGCTTCCTCGCCACCGCCTTGAGCAAGAAGATTACCAGTGTAATCGGCCCCGCCGTAGGCTTGGCCTTCGTGCTTTATGCCATCAGCGCCTTACAAAGGATAGTGGGGGGAGCGCTCTTGGCCTTAGTCTCGCCCTACAACCATTTTGACCCTAACTATATCTTGCAGCGGGGGGATTGGAACATGCCCTTGGTCACTTTGAGCCTAGTCTTTATCGTCGCTGCAAACGTCGTCGCGTACTTCATGTTTATGCGGCGCGACCTGCACGCGGCGGTGTAGGAGGAAGATATGAACATTGTCAGGAGAGAACTCTGGGCTCATGCCAAGTTGCTGCTCTATTGGAGCCTGTCTATGTCCGCCTTTGTCTGGATGATGTTTTTCGAGTTTGCGGCATACTATAAAAATCCAGAGATGGTGCAGCTTATCGAGGCCATGCCGGCTGAGATGCTGGCCGCTTTTGGAATGCAATATGCCAACCTGACCACGGTGAGCGGCTACCTGTCCGTCACCGTTCCCTTTCTCAACCTTGCCTTGGGGATCTATGCCTTGCTTTTGGGGAATAACATCATCGCGAAGGAGGAGCGCGACAAGACAGCAGGGTTCCTCATGACCCTGCCAGTTACCCGCCCAAAAGTGGTGAGCTGCAAACTGATAGCTGCAGTCATCAGTTGTATCATTCTCTTGGCGGTGGTCGTCGGCAGCATTCTTGTCTTTACCTTGCCCTACGAGGTAGAATCGGAGTTTCCGCGGTTCTTGCTCCTAGTGACCGCCTCTACATTTGTCTTCAAACTTATCTTCCTAAGCGTTGGCATGCTCATGGCGGCGGCAACTAGGCGGTACAAATTGTCGGGTGGCCTAGGGGTTGGCGTAATATTTGCCTTGTACCTTGCCTCTGTGCTTACCGGTCTCAGCGAGAGCCTAGCTTTTCTCAAGTATATTACGCCCTTCAGTTATTTTGCCGCGCCGCAACTGTTGCAGGCGCTAGGATTTGCGCCGGTCTTTTTGGTCGTATCGGCAGTGATTATTGTGTCCTCGCTGGTCGGCACCTACTTGATGTACGGTAGGCGCGATCTGTATGTCTGAGCGGCACAATTTGCCGATCGGCGGCGTCGATTTTTCTTGCATTGCCCGCCAAAACATGCTATAGTACAAAGAAGTGGTGACTCGCCTCCCGTTCGGTGTGATTTATAGCCTCCGGCACTGTGCAATGTGGTGGGGGCTTATTGATTTTAAGAGAAGGTCTTCTTGTTGGGCATGCTAGAAAAGAGTGTGCTTGTCGAAGCCCTTTTCCTGGCGGAGTACCATAAAGAAGATTACAGGAGAGATGTAAAACATGTCTAATTTCACTAATTTAACACTAAGCCCGCAGGTGCTGCAGGCTATCACTGAGATGGGTTTTGAGGAGATGACTCCCATTCAAGCCCAGGTGATCCCTTATGCTCTCGACAACAAGGATGTCATCGGCCAGGCGCAGACCGGCACCGGCAAGACCGCCGCTTTTGGCATTCCTCTGGTGGAGCGCATTCAAACGAATGTCCACTATGTGCAAGCCTTAGTGCTTGCGCCTACGCGGGAATTGGCTATGCAGGTAGCCGAGGAGCTGAACCGCATCGGCCAAGTAAAGGGAATCCGCAGTCTGCCCGTGTACGGGGGGCAAGAAATTGACCGCCAGATACGCGCCATGCGCACCTATCCCCAAATCATCGTGGCCACGCCCGGCCGTTTGCTAGACCATTTGCGCCGCCGCACCGTGCGTCTGCAAAATGTCAACTTCGTCGTCTTGGACGAGGCCGATGAGATGCTCAACATGGGCTTTATCGAAGACATTGAAAAAATATTGGAGCAGACCCCGGCGGAACGGCAGACCATGCTGTTCTCCGCCACCATGCCGGAGGCCATCCGCAACTTGGCAAAACGCTTTATGCGCGACGCCTTGCAAGTGGCGGCACCGGTCAATGAGCTCACCGTCTCAGCCATCGAGCAATTCTACACCGAGGCCAAGGAAGGGCAGAAGTTCGATTTCCTTTGCCGCCTGCTCGACACCTCTGCCCCCGGTTCTTCCATAGTCTTCGGCCGCACCAAGCGCCGCGTGGACGAGGTATCCGAAGCGCTCATCAAGCGCGGTTATGCGGCTATGGGCATCCATGGCGACCTCACCCAGAGCAAGCGAGACATGGTCATGCGCAGTTTCCGCGAGGGGACCATCGATATCTTAGTGGCGACCGACGTGGCCGCCAGAGGACTAGATATCGAGGGCGTCTCGCATATCTATAACTTTGACATTCCCCAGGACCCCGAGAGCTATGTGCACCGTGTGGGACGAACCGGTAGGGCGGGCCGTAGCGGTCAAGCGACCACCTTTGTCACCCCGCGGGAGCTCGACCTCTTGAGAGTCATTGAGCGGAGAATTAACCGTAAAATTAAACGCCGTCCCAGCCCAAGCTTTAGCGAGGCTCTGGAAGGGCAGCGCCGCTTGAGCATGGAAAAGCTCCTGCAGATAGTCGAAGAAGGTGCCATCGAGCACTATACTTCGGCGGCAGAAGCCCTCCTAGCTAGGGCCGATTCGGTGGCCTTAGTAGCTGCGGCCTTAAAGATGCTCACTAAGGAGCCGGACGAAACCCCGGTCATGATCACCGAGGATATCCCGCTCAGGAGCCAGCGCCGTCCCCGTCCCGCGCACAGCACCCCCCATTATCCCAGACCGAGGACGCATCGGGACACACGGGGGCGCAGCCAATCAAGTTACCGGAATGACTAACTAAAAGAGGCCATCCTCAAAAATTCGGCATCGTCGTTTAACAACGGCTATGCCGAATTTTCATGCTCGCTGGGAATGATGTTTTCGCCGCTAGACGCAGGGGACGGTTCCCACCGTTCCTTCCTTCCTTCCTTCCTTCCTTCCTTCCTTACTTACTTCCTTCGCGGTTCTTTCCTTTCCTTTCTTTTCCTTTGCCGGGGCGGATTAGTCCTCGCTCAGGAGGGTCTTGTCAACCGTTTTGTGCGTTACCTTTAGTAGTGTCCCTGTCTCACGAAGTGAAGGCTGACCCTACTGCGCTAGGAGGTAAATATCTCCTTAAAAAGCTCCGGTCAGAAAAATGATACCACATCACTGCCCGCGAGAACGCTAGGAACCGTCCCATCTGTTCCATCTGTTCTTTCGGTTCTGTGAGGGCTTGGGGGTGAGGGTCCCCCGGGCTACTCGGCTGAAATTTTGTTTTGCCGCAAATTACCGCTATGTGAGATAATAGGCAGGGAAGACTGGTGCAACAAACTCATGGAAGTGAGGGGAATTGATGCGTAAAGTCGTTGTCTTGCTGCTACTTCTTGTGTTTGTGCTGGTCGGGTGTGCCGAGCCAGCCAAGCAGGGTGCGACGCTGACCGCTTCTTCGGGAAATTTTTTACTCTACTACCCCGAGGGGCACAAAGACGCAGCGATGGACGTGCTGGATGCCCTAATCGACAACTATGCCAGAATCACCGTCAACCTCCGGCCTGACAGGATCGGACTCATAACGGTGCGCCTTTACCCACGTCTTAGAGACTTTCACAGGGCAATCGGCAGGCCAAACCTACCCAATTGGGCTGTAGGGGTGGCATGGGGCGACAGCGAGATTCGCATGGTCTCGCCCAAGAACCCAGGACCAGTACACAACTACCAGGCGCTTATCACTGTGGCGGTCCACGAGTTAGCTCATGTCCTGACCAAGAGGATTGGGCCATTTACTCCACCTCATATAGCATGGCTGTGGGAAAGTATAGCCCTCTATGAGGCAAGGCAGTTCTCTAAGCCAGAGAACCTAAGATTCTTGGGGACAGGGAACCATCTGCGTTTTACGAGTGTCACAGACACCCTGCGAAACCCAGAGATTTACCAGATTGGCTATACAATAATGGAGTATCTGGTGGAACACCACGGATATGAGGCAGTACGCGAGTTAGTACTGCATGGCGGCGACATCCAGCAGGTCTTAGGAATGAGCGCAGATGAGTTTTATGCCGCTTGGTACGCGTTTGCTAAAGCGAAGTACCGACCTTAAAGCAGAGCTGGCTGACCTAGGATTCGAAAGAAGGGAGGCGCCTCAGGGACAGGGACACAGGGGACGGTTCTTGCCGTTCCTTTATTCGCCCGAGGTCCGTTCCTCTGTCATGGCGGATTAGTTCTCGCTCAGCATGACTCTGTATTGTAAACCGTTTTGCGCGTTACCTTTAGAAGTGTCGCTGTCTCGCGAAGCGAAAGCTGACCCTACTGCGCTGGGACGTTAAAGATCTACTTAAAAAGCTGCGATCAGAAGAATGATACCACACTACTGCCCGCGAGAACGCAAGGAACCGTCCCATCTGTTCACAACAAACAAAGGAGGATGTACATGATTAAGAAATTGTTGGTAGCGATGATGGCCGTAGGGCTCTTGTTGTCCCAAGCTGTAACGCCGGGTAGCGCTGCTACCGTGAGGGCTACGATTGTCGAGGAGAACGTAGTACTTAATGGCATCACCATTAACAATGTCAATGCTGGTTTTCCGCTATTGCGCCACAGAAACATCACCTATATTCCGCTCACCTATAACCTGGCCCGCTTTATGGGGTTGACCACGCAGTGGTCACAACGTGAGGGCCTCATAGTCACTAGGGCGGAGTCGGCGGGCGCATTTATTGCCGATGAGACGACGATAAACCAGAGCGGGGACGTCACAGTGACAATTCCCACCTATGGCATCACGGTCAACGGCAAGAGAATAAACAACAGGAACGAGCCCTGGCCGCTGCTCAACTTCAGAGGCGTGACTTACTTCCCGCTAACTTGGCGTTTTGCGGTAGACGAATTTGGGTGGAGCTACCATTGGAGTGTTGAAGGGGGCTTGCGCATTAATGCTGTGCCTAGCGACCGCGGCTCGCTAGAGAACTTGCTGGCGATTATCAACAAGGACTCTTTCGCCAACCGAAAATTCGCGGGCTCGCTACTAGACAAGGCTGCCAATACTACCGAGGAGTTTGACGCCAGTAAAGAACTCGTGTTCATAAGAGCACGGTCGGGTGGGCCGGCTGATGCCGAGTTGATTTTTCGTCATGCCCCGCTGGTCTTGGCGCGCATTGGGTCCGGTTTTGTGGGGCCGGGAACGCCAAGTATCGGCGTTATTTTTGCGAACAGCAACGCGGCTATCGAGCCAACGCTGACGACACGGGGGAATTACATCGGTCATGGTGGGAAGTTAGTCGGTGAGGAGCTGGCCAGTGCACCGCGGGCCTACCTGCTGCGTTGCTTCCTCCGGCTGCGGTTTATTGGCGTGCAGCGCGAGCGGCTATTGAGTGCCGAGTTAATCGCCAGCAGCGCGTCCACGGAAACATGGCAGTTGCTTGTTGATATGCCGGACGCAGGATTCTTTCGCGTGCTCGCGTCCACACAAATCCGCGTGGATGTCGAGATAGATAAACTGCGCGGACGCGTTGTGATGATGGTGCTCGAAAACGACCAGTTCAGATTGACGACGGCTGTCAGATAGGACAAAGGGACAGTCCCTTTCCTTATGTCCGCTTTTGTCTGTAGCGAGTTGCAGGGCAGGGAGTGAACACGGGGGACGGTTCTTTCCGTTCCCATTTTCCATTTTCTTGACGCGCCACACTCCGCCGGTTCCCCTCCTCTCGTCGGCAGGTAAAGTGGCGCTCTGGGGCGAATTCATGTATCAACGTGAATTCTTGGAGGCGACGCATGATTAATCAAAGTTGGACGCGGTACAGTATTGTTTTCGCAGGGTTTCTGCTGGCTTTTTTGGCGGGAGTGGCCTATGCTTGGGGACCGATGGTGGTTCCGTTAGTGGAGAGGTTTGACTGGACTATGACGGAGGCGGCCATGCCGTTTACGATCTTTTTTTTGGTTTTCGCGTTGGTTATGGTTCCTGCGGGGCGCATGCAGGACACTATCGGCCCTAAGAAGACCTGCCTGCTCGGGGCCGTGTTTATCGCGCTTGGGTTTGGCGGGGCCGCGCTGGTAGGGCACTTCCCCTACCCATGGTGGTTGTTCTTGACATACGGCTTTACGGGTGGAATTGGTGCGGGAACAATTTACGCCTGCGTAGCACCGCCTGTACGAAAATGGTTCCCTGATAGCCCGGCATTCGCTATCTCCTGCGCCGTAATGGGTGTCGGGCTAGCAGGCACTTTTGTAGCACCTGTTAAGGCTCGCTACCTAATTCCGGTCTATGGTGTCGAAGGAACGCTGGTGCTCATCGCAGTTATTGGCTTTGCCATGTGCCTTTTAGCCGTATGGATAATTAAGAACCCTGCCGAGGGCGTTCTGCAAACTGGTACGGCTACGCCGGCCCGCAAACGAAAGGTCGCGTCCGCACCTGACGTCTCGCCGAGGGAGGTCTTGCTCAAGCCTATTTTCTGGGTGATGTGGCTCGCGTTTGGCGTAGTGATAGCAGGCGGTATGCTCTGCGCGGCCCTAATTACGCCTTTTGGCAGGCTTGTTATGGGCCTTAGTGCCACCGAAGCCGCGACAGCCGTAGCGATTTTCTCTGGCTTTAACGGGTTCGGCAGACCCATCGCGGGCTACTTGAGCGACAAGTTTGGCACAGTGAGGGTAATGGCAGTGAGTTTTGCCGTTCAAGCTGTGACGCTGTTTCTGTTTAACGTTATTGCCGTCAGTGCCGTGACCTTGTACATGGCTGCGGCCCTGGTCGGTTGGGGCCTAGCGGTTGTCTTGGCCACCTTCCCCGCGCTGACAGCCGCTGCCTTTGGCACCAAGCACCTCGGCGTAAATTATGGACTGGTCTTTACCAGCTTGGCTTTTGGCGCGTTCATGCCTGCGGCGGGTGCTGCCATTTATGACGCCACCGGCAACTTTACCCCAGCGTTCTTAATCGCCGGGAGTTTAGCAACCGTTGGCGTAGGGCTATGTTTGGTTCTCAAGCACAAGTTCAACTTGGCCTAAGAAAGAGCCTGGGAACACGAAGAACCGTCCCCTCTGTTCCCCCGCTTTTCTTTTCTCGTGCGATCTGGGGCTCGCTTGGCTGTGGTATAATCGTTCGGGTGGTGATGGAGTTGCGAGTGGTGTCTTTGGCTAGTTCAAGTGTATACGGCAATGCCTACCTCGTGGGCTGGGGTAGCACGAATGTCTTAGTGGATTGTGGCGTGCCCATTCGGCGGCTCGAAAAGAGTCTGCAGGAAGCAAACGTAGACCCACACGCTCTAGCAGGTGTATTTGTCTCCCATGAACATGGCGATCACATTCGTTCCATGCAGCTGAAGACGCCGTTTCCGGCTAAGTACAATGTGCCGGTCTATAGTTCCGGCCTCTTTTGGGCGGCACAGCCGTCCATTTCTAGTATGCCTGATAATTTGTGTGCGACCCTCGAGCATGGATCTTCTGTCCAAGCGGGGTCTCTGCAGGTGGCAGCGTTTCGGAAGTCTCATGACGCCGTCGCACCGCTTGGGTTTCGCCTTACCGCTCCCGATGGCACCAGTGTGGCCGTGGTCACCGACCTAGGCGAATTTACTCCAGAAGTGTTGAGCGGTAGCCGTGACTGTGACTACCTCATCTTTGAGAGTAATCACGACCGCGCCATGGAGCTTAACTCCGGTCGCCCTTGGTCCTTAATAAAACGGGTCATGGGTAAGTATGGGCATTTGTCTAATGACGAGGCCGGAGAGGCTTTGGCAGCTTTGGTGACAGAACGTACCAAGGGCATAATGCTCGCTCACCTCAGCCTTGATTGCAATTCGCCCTCCCAGGCATTGCGCACAATTACACCTTGGTTGCGCCGCATACAATACCAAGGGGCGCTCACCGTGGCGAGCGCATCAGCAGCGACATTCTTGACCGATTCGGTAGCCGATCACTGATGACATTGTCGCGCTAGACTGGCGGCAATGATGGCGATGCCGGCATCTATTTGCTCGAGGCTGGTCGCCGCAATGCTTAATCGCAGGTAGTTTTTGTAGTCATACGGTGGGAGGTTAAATTGTTCGCCAGGCGTAAAACTGACCCCTTGCTCTGCAGCAGACTTCAAGAGCGATGGCACATGCGTGTCCGCAGGGAGTCCCACCCAAGAGTTCATGCCACCTCGGAGGGGATGAAACACCGCCTCGCCCTTGAGGTGGTTTTTTAATGCCGCGTACAGGCCAGAAGCTCTTTCCCCATATACTGAGCGCAGAGTGTCTAGGTGCTGCAGCCATTTGTTGCTCTCCAAGTATAATTGGAGGGCCCGCTGTGTGATGCCCGAGCTTCCGAGGTCTACCGTTTGTTTAGCCTTGTTAAGTGCAGCACTAAGCTCTCTAGGAACGACGAGAAAACCTAAGCGCAGGCCAGGCATAAAGATTTTAGAAAAGCTCTTGATATAAAGCACGCGGTCAGGGGCATCTTGCCAGAGCGAACGCGGCCGAGTGCCCGTATAGTAGAGTTCGGTGATGTGGTCATCCTCAATGATGTAGTAATTATGCCGGCGGGCATAGTCGATGAGGGTCTGGCGGGCGTCCTGACTGTAGCTAAGGCCGGTAGGGTTGTGAAAGTTGGGGATGGTATAGATGAGTCTTGGGGAGTGTTTTTGGGCCTGAACCAATTCCTTAGGGCGGAGGCCCTGGTAGCCAAGCGGCACGCCGATGATTTTGGCGCCCGCGGCGGCAAACACTTGCAACGCCCCACTGTATGAGGGGCATTCCATGAGGACATAGTCCCCCGGGGATAAAAGTAGCTGCCCGAGCAGGAAGATGGCCTGCTGCGCGCCTGAGGTAATGTGGATATTGTCAGCTGCCAGGTTCATGCCTTGGCTGCTCAAGTACTTGGCGATGGATTGCCTGAGGGGTGAATAGCCTTGCGGATCAGGGTAGGCGAAGGCCTGCCCGCCATCACGGTCGAGCACAGTGTTAAAAGCCTCCTTAAAGTCGGCAACCGGGAAATATTCCGGCGAGGGTGTTCCTGAAGTGAAATCTATGGCTGAGCGCAGCTCCTCGAAATGCTCTAGGGGCAGAGTGGCATGGGGTGCACGATAGGTACCGCTGCCTTGGCGGCAGTAAAGCACTTTTTCTGATTCTAGCAGTTTAAGGGCCGCTACCACAGTCGAAGGGTTGACTTGGTGCTCCTTGGCCAGGGCGCGTACTGATGGCATTTTACTATGCGGGGCCAGCGCTAGGCAGCTCGCTCGCAAGTGGTCAGCGAGACGCAAGTATAGCAATTGCAATCACTCCCTTGACATAGACTTTGTGAGCGCTATAATTTGTGTGACAGCGTACGCCATACACTTTTAACTGTATCGGTACACTGAATAGATGTCAAGGAGTGGGTTTGGCAATGCGGACCGAGTTAAACAGAGGACTAGCCGAAATGCTCAAGGGCGGCGTAATTATGGACGTAGTCAATGCCGAGCAAGCCAGAATAGCCGAGGCTGCTGGCGCCTGTGCGGTCATGGCGCTAGAGCGTGTTCCTTCTGATATACGCCGCGATGGTGGGGTTGCCCGCATGAGTGACCCAGAGCTTATTATTGAGATTAAGCAGGCGGTGACCATCCCAGTCATGGCCAAGGTGCGCATTGGGCATTTTGTTGAGGCGCAGATACTCGAGGCTCTGCGCATCGACTTTATTGACGAGAGTGAAGTTCTGACGATGGCTGATGACCAGTTCCATATCGACAAGCACAAATTTGAGATCCCCTTTGTGTGCGGTGCTCGTAATCTCGGCGAGGCTCTGCGCCGTATCGGCGAAGGGGCGGTCATGATACGCACCAAGGGCGAGGCGGGTACCGGCAATGTGGTTGAGGCGGTGCGTCATATGCGCACCATGCTCGCTGAGATGCGCCGCGTACAGCTCGCGCCGGACGAAGAACTCATGACCTTGGCCAAGGAATTTGGCGCGCCAATCCACCTGCTCCAGGAAGTAAAACGCTTAGGCAAGCTTCCCGTTGTTAATTTCGCGGCCGGCGGCCTGGCCACCCCTGCTGATGCCGCCTTGATGATGCAACTTGGATGCGATGGGGTGTTCGTTGGCTCGGGTATTTTCAAATCGTCCAATCCGGCGCGCCGTGCCGCCGCGATAGTCGAAGCCACCACTCATTATGCCGACAAAGAGAGACTGGCACATATCTCGCGTGGTCTCGGCACTGCCATGGCGGGTCTAGAAATAGCGCGGCTAGAGACTACCTTTGCGGAGCGCGGCCAGTAATGATAGTCGGGGTTTTGTCCTTGCAGGGCGCTTTTCGCGAGCACCTGCGAGCCGTACAAAGACTGGGGCACGAGGCCAGAGAGGTAAAGAGCGAAAAAGATCTCCGGGGTCTGCAAGCCCTCATCTTGCCGGGGGGCGAGAGCACCGCCATGGGCAAGATCATCGAGCGCAATGAACTGCGCGAACCGCTCCGGGATTTTGCGGCCAACAAACCGACCATGGGGACCTGTGCCGGGGCCATATTATTGGCGAAGGACATCATTGGCGAGACGAAGAATTACCTAGGGGTACTAGACATTGCGGTAGAGCGCAATGCCTATGGGTCACAGCTCGATAGCTTTGTCGGCCAAGGGACAGTGGGGCGGCTGCATGACTTTCCCTTAGTTTTTATCCGTGCGCCACTGATTCGGTCCGTCTCGGCCTCGGTGGAGGTTATCGCCAAGTTAGGCGAGGACATTATCGGCGTGCGCAGCAATAATCTTTGGGCCTGCACCTTTCATCCGGAGATGACCGCCGACACACGGCTCCATGCCTTGTTCTTACAGCACGCTTAAGAAAAATGCCAGAATCGGTCTAAACCAGGCTGCTTATCAATATTATGTTGATAGGCAGCCTGGTGCTTTCGGCCGTTCTTATTGCGCATATATTAGGGAGGTGGTGGGCAACATTAATTAGCCGAATCTATTTTAGGGGGCGCTATATGACTGTTAATGTCGCGATGTTTATTGACTATGAAAATGTCTACTGGAGTACCAAGAATTCCTACGGCTTCACCCCAGAGACTGGGAGACTCGTCGAGGGTCTCCGCCAACATGCTAGTAGGCATGGCGAAGTTGTGATGATGCTGGCCTACGCAGATTTCGACCACGCCGAGTTTAAGGGGCTACAAACTGAACTGCAACGGCGCTCGGTAGAACCGAGACATGTCTACTCTGTCTCCTCCGAAGAGGGAAGAAGGAAGAACGCCGCCGATATTGAACTCTCGCTAGATGCTCTAGAGTTGGTCTACACTAGGGGGGATATTGACCTCTACTACATCGTCTGCGGCGATAGGGATATGATTCAAGTAATAAAGAAACTCCGCACGCGGCGCAAGCGAGTTCACATTGTGGGCGTGGAACGCACTACGAGCCGAGATCTCAAGCAGTATGCCGATGATTTTTGCACCGTAGAAGACATTTTGAGCATCGAGAAAGATAGGACAGTGGAGACCGGTGTAATAACTCCGGATGTCGCCTACCTAATCCGCAAAATCGATGGCCTAGAACGGTCGTGCATGCTCTTTGTCGGTTTAAAGCTATTGACTAACCGTGTGCTTGGGAGTCTGGCTGACCCACAAAAAGTTGTCTCGCGCGCCATCAATGATGGCATCCTCGAGACCTACAAGGTCCCGAACCCGGTCAACGCGGATTTTCCCACCACGGCGTGTCGATTGAATCGTGAACATCCTTTTGTCCAGGAAATCTTGCGGGTCGCGGCCTCTTAGCCGACTACGCAGCTCGACTCTACGAAAAGCTGACCAAAGAGAGTTGGTCGGCTTTTTTTCGTAACGGTTCCCTCCCGTTGTGGTAAAATATCCTCGAAACATACAAGATTCCATGGCAGTAGAAGCATGCCAAGGATGCCTCAGACTAAAGGGCAAGGCGTGGGTCTTAGATGGAGGAAGCTGTGAAAGAAGTAGTTATTTATACTGATGGTGCATGTTCCGGCAATCCCGGCCCCGGTGGGTGGGGGGCAGTGCTGGTGAGTGGCGATAAACGCAAAGAGTTGCAAGGGGCGGAAACCATGACCACTAATCAGCGCATGGAACTTAGAGCGGCCGTAGAAGGTCTAGCTGCCCTCAAAGTGCCCTGTGCGGTAACCTTGTATAGCGATAGTGCCTACTTGGTAAATGCTTTTTTGCAGAACTGGTTTGCCAGGTGGGAGGTGAACGGCTGGTTAAACAGCACGAAACAGCCGGTGGCGAATTCCGACCTGTGGAAGCAACTACTCCTTTTGACCAGGACGCACCGCGTAACTTGGGTTAAGGTTAAGGGGCATGCCGGAGTGGCGGAGAACGAACGTTGCGATGTCCTCGCCCGTGAGGCCATCGCTAAGCAAAGGCAACAAAACTTAGGCTAATTGCTGAGGCTAATTGCTGAGGCTAATGAGAGGGGGCGAGATGATGCTCACCAAGGTAGGCCCCAACCGCTACCGTCTAGAGAAGCAGGGCGATATGCTGGTAGAGGGCAGAGTGTTCTTGAGTGATGCTTTGCGCGAGCAACTAGGGGACGACGACTCCCTGAAGCAGCTCCGGGACGTCGCTTGTTTGCCGGGGGTGTTCAAGCATGTCCTCGGTATGCCGGATATGCACAGCGGTTTTGGCATGCCCATCGGCGGGGTCTTTGCCGCCGAGGCACACACTGGAGTGGTTTCGGCAGGGGCCGTGGGTATGGATATAAACTGTGGGGTTAGATTGCTCGCCACTGATGTTCCGGCAGCATCGTTGTCAACTAAGGCTTTGCGTCAGCTGATGCTTTCCTTCGAGAGCAGAATCCCCACCGGAATCGGCAAGAAGACTCAGTATGCCGAATTTCGGGGGAGTGCATTGCAGGATATCTTCGTGCAAGGTGCGAAAACGGTGGTAGATAAGGGTTATGGCATGAGGGCTGATCTTGCCGTTACCGAGGAAGAAGGACAGATGCCGGGCGCGGACCCCGAAGCGCTCACTAAAACCGCCCACAAACGCGCCGAACAACTCGGCACCCTAGGCGGCGGCAACCACTTTATCGAGTTTTGTGCGGTGTCGCAAATTATGGATGAAGAGGTGGCAAAGACCTTTTCTTTAAGAGGAGGAGCCTTGGTCATTCTTATTCATAGCGGCAGTCGCGGACTGGGGCATCAGACTTGCACGGATTTTTCACGGCTGATGCTTGAAGCTGCTCCGCGCTATGGTTTGCGCCTGCCGAGCAAAGGCCTAGCTGCTGTGCCCATTAAATCGCCTGAGGGGGAGCGGTACTTGGCGGCTATGAGTTGTGCTGTCAACTATGCCTTCGCCAATCGTCAGCTGATGGCGCATGCGGCGCGTGAGGCGCTCTCTGAGGTAATAGGAACAAAGTCTAATGAGGTCAGGCAAGTGTATGACGTTGCTCATAATATTGCCAAATTCGAGATGCATTTCGGGCAAAAGGTTCTTGTGCATAGAAAGGGAGCCACCCGTGCCCTTCCTCCGGGGCACCCTCAAAATCCGCTGCAATACCAAAGCACGGGCCATCCTGCCTTGCTGCCGGGAGACATGGCTCGAGGCTCGTATGTAGTAGTGGGGACGCCACTCTTAGACGAAACTTTCTTCTCGGTCAACCATGGGGCCGGTAGAAAGATGTCGCGCAGCGAAGCGCGGCGAAAGATCAGCGAAGCGGAGTTAAGAGACAATCTAGGCGCAGTCCTCGTGAACGCCCGCAATCTAAAGGCGGTGGTTGATGAAGCGCCCGCAGCCTACAAGGATATTGATGAGGTCACGGGCGTGTTGGCCGAGCTCGGCATGACGCGTTTAGTCGCTCGCTTTAAACCTTTGGCGGTCATCAAGGGTGAGGATGACGAGTGAAGTTAGGACCTTTTATCGAGATAGGCTGCGGCACTTAACCCTGCCACGGCCCCTTCGCCCACAGCCTTGGCAAGTTGGAATGGCCGACCTGTGCAATCACCTGCGGCAAAAACACCCGGGATATTGGTCGCCATCTGCCTGTCCACGTGTACCGCTCCTTGAGACAACTCCAAGTCGGCGAGGATCTGTTCCACCGGGGTGGTCTCGCGGAAAATGAAGACCCCGTCCACGCGGAGTTCCTTGTCCCGCAAGGCGAGACGGGTTAATGAGCCTTCGCCCAAAATGCCGATTGGTCGGCCGTGTACTACTTCGATATTTGGGTGTGGGCCGGTCATGTCCGTCCCCTGCGGAATATAGTAGACCAAGGAGGCGATAGTGGCTAAGAACTTTGCTTCTTCAACGGCTTCCGCGGTGTAACCGATGACCGCTACCGCCTTCCCTTTGTAGAGTGGGCCGTCGCAGGTCCCGCAGTAGCTAATGCCACGTCCCACGAAGTCACGTTCACCTGGCAAGTATGTGGTCTGAGAAATACCGGTAGCCAAAATAACGGTACGCGCCTCGTAAATTTCCCCTTTGGCGGCCACCATGAAGCCGGTCCCGGTTGAGACGATGGTGTCTACACGCGTGCGGTGAATTTTAAGACCCATGTCCGTGAAATGGCGCAAGTACATCGCCCCGAGCTCCGTGCCCGTGGTTTGCATCCCAAGGTAGTTTTCTACCCAGGGTGCGCTCTCCAGTTTGGCACTACACACCTCTGTGCCAAAGACTTTGACCGTCTTTTTGCGGATTTTAGCATTGATGGCGGCCGATAGGCCTGCCGGCCCGCACCCAATGATGGCGACATCTAATTCCATAACGATACCTCCCTAGGTATTAGCGCTTGACAAAGCGCACTTGTCAATCTAGAATATATTTTATACCCTACGGGGTATGGTAGTCAACCGAAGCGGAGGAGGAGTTTTACTTGCTAAAAGCAACAGACAGCAATTTCAAGAGAGAGATTTTGGATGCGTCAGAGGTTGTTCTGGTAGATTTTTGGGCGCCTTGGTGCATGCCTTGCCGCATGCTCGGCCCCATTGTCGACCGGGTAGACAGGGAGTACGGACATAAGATCAAGTTTGCCAAGCTCAATGTCGACGAAAATCAGCAAACTGCAGGCCAATACAACATTATGAGCATACCCACCATGCTGTTTTTCCGTGGTGGCAAGGAGGTAGAGCGAGTAACGGGGGTGTTGTCCGAAAAAGCACTCAAGGACCTCGTTGACCAAGTTCTCGCCAGAAAGTAATTTGCGCGGTCAAATGGATAATTTAGGAGGCTAGCATGAAAAGATTTTACATGAAAACCAACCGCGCGTTTACAGCAATTCGTCGTTATGCTTGGATTTTTACCCTCACTGTAGCTTTCGGCGGATTATGGTTCCCTAGGCTCGGCCTGCTCGTCCTCGGAGTAATTTTCTCTCTGACCGCAATTTCACTTTTTAAGGGGCGCTACTGGTGCGGCACTTTTTGTGCCCATGGCAGTCTCTTTGACCGGTTGCTTTTGCCCTTTAGTCGCAATGCCAAAATACCTAGTTTTCTCAAGTCTAAGGTTACGCAGGGCATTGTCTTAACTTGGTTTATGTACAACATGCTTAGCAGGATCATCCTCGTCTCGGCCCTATGGGGGACGCTGCCCTTTTGGGATAGGCTGGGCTTTGTTTTTGTGAATAGTTACCTGATGGTTACAGTGGCCGGCGGCATCCTCGGTCTTATTGTTACGCCGCGCACTTGGTGTCAATTCTGTCCGATGGGCATAATGCAGATGTTTATGTATAGTCTGGGCAAGAAATTAGGGCTGACGAAAAAACACGACCAAAAGATTACCGTCTCTGCCATTGAAAAATGCCATAAATGCGCCAAATGCGCTCGTACCTGCCCCATGCAGAGGGTGCCCTATACGAATTTTTCGGACAAAAATCAATTTGATGATCTTGCTTGCATCAGGTGCCTCACTTGTATCGAGAACTGTCCGGCGAAAATTCTCACTCTCGAAACGGAGTCTCAGGCTTTCGCCCGCGGCGCGGCCACCGACCGGCGCGGTTACGACACTAGACAAGCCATCAAGGCCCGTATCAAGGGGATAGTCGCCCTTGCCGACGATGTGCGTGAGTTTACGCTGGAATTTATAATGCCACCAAAAGTAAGCTACCTTCCCGGGCAGTATTTTTTGATCAAAATCGAAAATAGTCCGGAGATATTTCGCGCTTACTCAATTACCGGCAGGGGGAGCGACCGAGAGGTTCGCCTTACAGTGAAACGCGTCCCGGGAGGTTACGGCACAGAGATTATATTTGATAATTTCAAGGTAGGGCAAGATGTCAACCTCGAAGGACCGCTTGGCAACGCCCTGCTCATTGACGAAAAGGCAGATAAAATTCTGCTCGTTGCCGGAGGAATTGGCATCACTCCCTTTGTGCCCATCGCTGAAGCTCTCGTACAAAAAAAGAAGGCATTTAAACTCATCTATGGTGTCAATACGCCGGGAGAAATACTCTATGATGATGTTTTCAGCGCTCTAGCACAGGAATTTTCGCAATTTGAATATGTCAAGGTGGTAGCGAACCCAAGCGGTCAGTATATAGGCCAAAAAGGATTTGTCACCGATGCGCTTTCGGGCTTAGATTGGCGTGGGTATTCGGTCTATGTATGTGGCTCAAAGCCCATGGTTGAAGCAGTCACCAAGAAACTCACTTCGCAGGGAGTGTCGGGTAAGGCTATATTCGCCGAAAGCGCCTAGTAATTATCAGCCATTGTGGAGGTAAAGAGAATGAAGGACACCGTTTACCCCGAGACCTTAGAAAAGGCGACGCCTGACTTACAGAGTCGCCTGCGCCGCATCGAAGGGCAGGCGCGAGGCATACAGCGCATGCTCGATGAAAAGAGAAGCTGCGAGGACATCGTCACCCAAGTCGCTGCCTTAAAAGCCGCCGTGGAGCAGGTCGGCTTGAACATGGTCGCCTGTCTCTTAGAGAGTGCCATTCGCCAAGCCGTCGAGCAGGGTGTGAGCACAGACGAAGCTATAACCCACGCCAAGAAGTACCTGGGGAAACTGTCGTAACGGGACGGAGGAACGCGACATCAGGCTCTCTCCACCATTTTCTTACTTAGTCCCACCAAAGAGGCAATTTGGGCATAGCTCGTCCCCGGCACCGCCTTCAACTCACGGAGAAAGCGGTTGCGATCCTCTGCGCCCATGGTCTTGAGAGACTCCAGAGGGCGATCCCGCAGTATGCGATTGGCCACCGCCAGAATCTGCCTAGGGGTAGCGCGACTCTGATAATTTGCTTCGACAAAGGGCCGCTCACATGGCTTTCTATGTGATGTAATAAACTGATCCATACCGCTAAAGACATCAAGGACATGTGCCGTATCAGTTAGGCCAGGCTCATGCTCTTTGCCTGAGGCATAGGCCAGAAAACTGCTCCAGACATAGTGTGAGCAGTCGGAGGCAAGTCCGGCCACTACCGGGTTTTGATGGATATAGCGCACCACGGCCATGAGGTCTGCCTGCATTTCCACGGGCTCACTACGAAATCTGTCTTGAAAAAGATAGCCTAAGCGCTCGTACTTGTGGTTGTACCAGAGAGCGTATGACGAGCCCATCCTCTTCATCACATCGCCCACTTTCTCTTGCCCCTCGGACAATAGCAAGTGAACATGATTAGACATCAGGCAGTAGGCGTAGACCCTAATGCCTGTTTTTTCTTTCACAGATGCCAAAGTCTTGAGATACCTGAACCGGTCATCCTTGTCTAGGAAAATGTCTTGTTTGTTAATCCCTCTGGTCATGACATGATAGACCCCCGAAACACTTCTAAGTCTTGCAGTGCGTGGCATGCTATTGCGCCCCTCCTAATCTTAGCATGTTAATCATGGATGTCGCGTTCCTCCGTCCCTTCAGGACATCAGGACATGTCGCGCTCCTCCGTCCCTTCAGGACAGACCTATGCTCGGCCTTTTATGCCGAGCATAACGCGATAGGGGCCGGGGGTCCCGGGGGGCACGAGGGCCACTCGGTCCCCTGGCATTATATGGGTGTCCAAACCCTGTACCTTGCCGTTTTGCATGACGGCCTCGACCTCTGTAGCGCCGAGGTTGAGGTCAGCGAGCAATGCACTGATAGTCATGCCCTGGCCGACCTCGTAGATTGCGGGGTAGGCGAAGCCGCGCTCGCTCATCACTTCTTGCAGAGTAGAAAAATACCTTAGCTCGATGGTCCCCATTCTCGCACCCCTATCTTTTGGCAGCCTCTTATGTTTCTCCATCCTAAAGTTCTCTGGGGAGGTAGTTTTTCCTCCTTCTTTTTTTATTGCGTATATTGTGAATATTTAAGTCTTTCTTTGAAGGAAGATCTTGCATCTCATAGAATAGTATAAGGTGGATGAAACAAAAAATACGAGGAGGTTGTGACTGATGCCCAAGATGTTGCGCCTTAACATGTCGACCCAAGAGGCAAAGTTTGAAGATGTGCCGGAGAAGTACCTGCCACTCGGCGGACGCGCTCTGACTTCGCAGCTCCTACTAGACGAGGTGCCACCAGAGTGTCATCCCTTGCGCCAGTTTAACAAGTTGGTTATCGCCCCCGGGCTACTCACGGGGACCAATGCTCCCTCTTCCGGCCGCCTATCTTTTGGGGGCAAGAGTCCTCTGACCGGGGGCATCAAGGAAGCCAATGCCGGAGGT
>JAGXSS010000002.1 GCA_018334055.1 Peptococcaceae bacterium | reverse complement strand
CCCGAAAGGGAGCAGACTTCCGCTATGGGTCTTTCGTCACGAGAAAACTACAGAAGACAGGAATGAGGAAGTGTAAATGAATAAGACGAAAGTCTTGTGTACCACCTCACCGAAAGGCTGGATGAAGTAGGCAGTATCGTGAAGCTCTCCCGGCAGGGAGAGACGGTTGCCGCTAAGGTAACTTTGAAAGGCTTGAGCCGGATGAGGGGAAACTCTCAAGTCCGGTTCTTTGGGGGGAAAAGGCCAGTAATGGCCTTACCTACCCGGCTCTGACTTGACCATCATGTGGATGTGGTTATCCATGATGCACCATGCCACCAGTTCCAGAAGCTTGTCGTCTTGTTGCTCCTTAACCAACTCCAAGAACAGCCGCTTTTCGTTTTCGCGCTTGAAGAGGAAGTCGCGGTTGATGCCTCGCAGCATTACATGATAATACCCCGTGCTGCTCTCCTGCCGTGGTTTCCGAGCCATTCTCCATCACCTCACAACCATCATAACACGGCCAACTCTCAGGAAAAAGAAGAAGCGTCCCCTGCGTCCGGGCAAAAATAAAAAATACCAAGGGTACAAGCCCACGGTATTGTTTATCGCTATGGTGGGAGCAACAGGGCTCGAACCTGTGGCCTCTACCGTGTCAGGGTAGCGCTCATCCCAACTGAGCTATGCCCCCAGCGCTTATGATTATACTGCCTTATAGACATCCTTGTCAACTAACATGGCAGGAGTCTAAAGCAGAAAAATATTGTTCGCCTCACATGCTTTTTGTATTTCTACAGGCCATACACTGGCCTGTACTTCCCCGATATGGGCTTTTTTTAAGAAAAACATGCAGATACGTGATTGCCCGATCCCCCCGCCAATGGTGAGGGGGAGTTTGTCCTTGAGGACAGCGTCGTGATACAGATACCGCCGATTCTCCAAGCAACCGCTACTGGTTAGCTGCCTCAGCAAGGACTGCGCATCTACCCTAATGCCCATCGAGGAAAGCTCAAGTGACTTTCCAAGCCATGGACACCAAAATATAATATCCCCATTGAGTGACCAATCATCATAGTCAGGAGCACGGCCGCCATGGGCATCACCAGATTTAAGTGCGCCGCCAATTTGCGAGACAAAGACGGCCTTCTTGTCCTTAGCGATCTCATCTTCGCGCAGAGCAGGGGGTAGGTGCGGGTAGCGGTCTTCCAGCTCTTGCGCCGAGATAAAAAAGATATCCTTGGGCAACTGGGGGTGAAGCTTTGGATAGTTGCCGGCTACAAAGTCTTCGACCTCCTTAAAAGCATCATAAATGACACTGACAGTGCCAGCCAAGAAAGGTAGGGTTCTGTCTTCCCTGCACACAATTTTCTCCCAATCCCACTGATCCACATACAATGAATGAGTGTTATCAAGAATTTCATCCCGCCGGATGGCGTTCATGTCGGTGTAAAGTCCCTCCCCGACCTTGTATCCGTAGCGGTGCAGGGCCATTCTTTTCCATTTAGCCAGTGAGTGGATAATTTCCAGTTCCTGATCGGCCAGGCTTGGCGCCACGAAGGAAATCGGTCGTTCCACACCTGTCAGGCTGTCATTCAATCCGCTGGCCCGGGGCACGAAAAGTGGCGCTGACACGCGATGCAAGTTGAGGGCTTGAGCCAGACGTGCTTCGAAATGGTCCTTGACTTTCTTGATGGCGGCCTCGGTCTGGCGCACATCTAGTATTGGCTGGTATTTTATTGGCAGGTAACACATATCAAGTCCTCCCCTCATACGATTACTCAACGCATTCCCTTGTTGGCGCTCCTGCTACAGAACAATGCGCTTACCGAAAGCATCCCTATGGCTAAATCTATGAGCCAAGGATACATGATAAATTGTCCGTCCGGTTGTCCTGCACTTTTGACCAGCAAGGAAATGAAAAATAAGCAAAATGCATATAAAAAAGCGAAAGCCCCTATAGTGAGCATGTCGCTATGATATGGTCTATTGTGGTAGACAAATCCATAAGAAAAAAGCGCGCTGCCCAGCATGATGGCGAAGCCACCCCAACCAGGCACGAGGAATGAACCGATGTAGGTTCCCCCTACTAAGCGGAGCAAAATGTTGAAAGACGCAACCAGCCCGAGCAAAGCCGTTAGTTGCCCGGCACACCTGTGGCAGAGTAGCACAAGCATTAGTATGGGTAGCGCAGCTATGACGGTGAGGGCTAGCGCGCCAGCCATAGCCGAAACGAAAGTGTAGAAAGCGTCAAGAAGGGGAAATTCTGGGTCTAGCCCTAAGCGAACCACAAACGGCATGGGGGGTACATTTTGGTTATCGACCTGCATTACTCGCAGCATATCCCCACGTAACTCATAGTACAATACATGCCATGTGCCGTTGGCGTGCACCGCTGGGCTGAATTTGTTCCCAGAACTCTGGGTGACGGGCCCACTCGTTAGCAGTTGCCCCTCCTTGTCTAAGGACAGAAAGTGGGCTTGCCAGGTGCTGGTGGCGTCATTAAGCCAGGTTAGTACGGTTACTCCGGTTTCACTCCTTGCTATAGACAAGTGCAGGTTATGGCCCTCTTGCTCGAGCAGGGGAGTGAGTGACCGTGTCCAGTTTCCCAGAGGGCCAACTTGCCCCATGACCAAAGAGCTGCCGCGCGCACGTCCGCGCAAGACAGTGCTCCTTAACCAATAAACATCGGCTGAACCGTCAACATTTGGTGCCAATAGGGGCAGATTGTTTGATTCTCTACCGGTGTCCCCAATTTTAATGCTGTCGGCTCCCTGTAAATCGTCTAAATTGATGCGTCGGTAACGGATTTCAGTGTAGAGGACAAGGTCGCGCCGGTAGTTTAGATGGGCATAGGCGCCACTTATCGTTAGACGCGGGCTGTGGTCCATAGCCCCGCCGGCCGTAAGTCGGACCGGCTCCTGGGTCGCGGAAGCATTAGTCGCTAGGATGGTCAAATGAATGCCTTCTGCCCCGAACTTGCCACCCGCCCACGTGACATAAAGCCTTCCGTCGGCGCCACCAGTGGCCGCTACATCGGTGATGAATCCTTCGCCTTGCCACGCCACAATTCTTGGTTTTGTGCCAATTTGCAGCCACAGTGTAGACCTGCCGGCGGTGCGTTCGCTCCAAGCAACAGCCGTTTCGCTGCCCAATGAGGAGATCGTGTAAGAGACAAGGTTCTTAACCGGTACAATCTGCTGGGGCTCCTGGCCTATGGCAGTGATGAGTAAGGCATCAGCGGTGAAATTGACGGTAGCCACCACAATGCTGCCATCTTTGTGTATGGTGCTCCTAAAGCCAAATTGCCCATTTCCAGACGCTACTTCTTGCGGGCTCGACCATTGCGGCCAGGCCCGCGGGTTCATGGCGTCGGCGTGGGCAGGCATGATGAAGCATGCCAGTATAAAAACAAGGAGTCTCTGCCAGAGGTTACTTGGTGGCACGTGGATCTAGAGCGTCACGCAGGCCGTCCCCCACATAGTTGAAAGCCAGTACGGTAACGAAGATGAATATTCCGGGGATGGTAGTAATCCAGGGTGCGCTGCGAAGCAAAGGGCGCCCGCCGTTCAGAATAGTCCCCCAGCTGGGCGGCGTAGTCACCCCAAGACCGAGAAAGCTCAATCCAGACTCAGTAAGGATAGCACCACCAATGCGTAGCGACGCATTGACGATGATGGGGGCCATGGTATTTAAGAGGATGTGCTTGAAGACGATGCGGGTATTCGTAGCGCCAATGGCCCTCGCTGCCTCTACATAATCCTGTTCGCGGAGCGAGAGAAACTGACCGCGTACCAGGCGAGCTAAACCCGGCCAAGAAGTTGCGCCGATCACGATCATGATGTTCATAACGCTGCGCGGTAGCACCGCTATTACCGTGAGTAGCAGGAACATGGTAGGAAAGGAAGCGACAATTTCGGTAAAGCGCATGAGAATGTCATCGATGACTCCGCCATAGTAGCCCGATATAGCGCCAATGACTGTACCCAGCACCAAAGCGATGCCGGCGGCCGCAAAGCCAACACTCAGGCTAATGCGACTACCCCAGATGACGCGGCTAAAGAGGTCGGCGCCAATGCGGTCGGTACCAAACCAGTGCTCAAGAGAGGGTGGCTGGCTTATTTTGTCAAAATCCATATGGTCGTAATGGTATGGGGTGACCCAGGGGGCCAAGATGGCCATGCTGTAGAGTACAATAAGCACACCGAGGCTGATCATTGCCAGTTTGTGGTGTCTAAAACGGCGCCATACCATTTGGGCATAAGTTTCTTCTTTGGGCATCAGTCTAGCATCCATTTCTACACCACCTCTAGTTATACTTTATCCGGGGGTCGACCACTAGGTAGAGCATATCGGCAAGGAAGGAGCCCAGTACCATCATGGAAGCGCCGAGGAGGTTAAAAGCCATGATCACTTGGTAATCGCGCTGCATGACCGCATTCCAACTCAGTAACCCCACGCCAGGCCAGGCAAATATCGTTTCGATGATGACGGAACCGCTGAAGAGAATAGGGAGTTCAAACCCCATCATGGTCACGAGGGGGAGCAAAGCATTGCGGAAAGCATGCTTGAGAATAACTATTTTTGGCGCTAGGCCCTTGGCTTTGGCGGTGCGCACATAATCCTGGTTAATTACATCGAGCATACTGGCCCGCATGTAACGGGTGATGCTGGCTAGGTTGCTAAAAGTGACCACGGTTAATGGCAAAATGAGGTAACGCGACCGATCGACAAGGACAGCCCAAAGCCCCTCGGTGGCGACCGTCACGCCATAGCTCGACATACCGGCTGTCTGGATGAATGGAAATCTCAAACCCACATAGAAGAGCAGTAGTAGCGCCAGCCAAAATTGGGGCATGGACTGGCCGAGAAAAGCGTAAAATGTGACTACATGGTCAAACCAGCTATACTGCTTAATGGCCGAAATAATGCCAATCGGGATTGACAGGGCATAAATAATGATGAGCGTTAAGAAATTTAAAAACAGAGTTGCCGGTAAGCGCGCGGCAATCATGTCTAGAACTTTCTCGCCGGTGACAAAGGAGCGGCCAAAATTGCCTTGGATGACTTGGCTCGCCCAACGGATGTATTGCACTGGGATGGGTTGATCGAAGCCATAGAGGGTGGCTATGCGGGCCTTCTCTTCCGCTGTGGCTAGGCGGTCGGTCATCAGGTCGACGGGGTTGCCGGGAGCGATATGCATGATGGCAAAAGATACGATGCTTATGCCAACGAGGAGAATGAGCATTTGTGAAAAACGTCGTGCGATATACCCAAGCAAGTACAACACCCTTTCCTCGCAGAATAAATTATCATAGTAACGGGCAGGGACGCTCCCTGCCCGTTACGGACGGTTAGGCTTTACCGCAGCGTTGCTGGGTCAATGAACCATTTTTCGAAGAAGGTGGTGCCTATTTCCGTCCAGACAATCCCTCTGATGCGATTGACGTGAGCAGCTATGTTGTTGCGGTTGTAGAGGAAGACGTAGGGGAGGTCGCGGTTTAAAATCTCTTGGATTTCCCAGTAGATCTTGCGGCGCTCCTCTTGGTTGAAGGTAGCGCGCCCTCTCTCGATGAGCCTGTCTACGGCGGGGTTCGAGTAACCTACGTCGTTAAAGCCCATGAGTACGCCTTCGGCGTTAAATCCTGAGGTGGAGTGGAAGAAGATGAAGTTGTCGGGGTCAATGCCCAAATTCCAGCCCCACTGGTAGATTTCAAACTGTCCGGTGTCGAGTTTGCCGAAGTAGACCGAGATTTCGATCAGTTCGATCCTCATATCTACCCCCACGGCGCGCCACTGGTTTCTGATGATGTTGAGCATATTTTCGCGAGTCTGGTCCCCTGAAGCGCTAATCAGTTCGAAAGACAGACGTTGGCCAGCTGCGTTCATGCGAATGCCGTCTGCTCCGATGCGGTTCCAACCGGCTTGCTCGAGTAGCTGTCTCGCTTTGGCTGGGTTGTGGGGATAGGTGTAGAGGTTGGGGTTGTGGGCCCAAGATACGGGCGGCTTATCGCCATGAATCACGGTGCCGTAACCCTTGAAAAGTGTTTGCACCATCCCCGGGCGGTCTAGCGAGTACATGAGGGCTTGACGCACCCGGAGTTCTCTGAAGATGGGGTGGTCTTGCTTCATACCGATGTACCAGTAGCCATTTTGTTTGACTTCCCTAAATTGTAACCTAGCTGCATGGGTTCTCCGTACGCGTTCGATGTCATCTACGGGAATGGAGCCCATCCAGTCTATTTGCCCGGCTTCTAGGGCCACAAGCTGAGCCTGCGTATCGGGGATGATGCGGAATCTGACGCGCTGAATGTATGGTTCCTGACCCGCCCAGAAGTAGTTCGGGTTTCTGTTTAAGACAACCTGTTGCCCTGGTAGCCAGCTACCAAAATGATACGGGCCGGTGCCGATGGGACTGCGGCTGTTGGGGTGCTCCCGCAGTCTAGCCACAGGGTGGCCTTGGAAGATGTGGCGTGGGATGATGCCGATGAAGAGCTTGCTGAGCAAGGAGGAATCAATTTCGCTCAGGCGCATGACCAAGGTGTGGTCATCAGGAGTGGTGATTTCGCGCACCGCTCTAAAATCGCGCCGGCGCACGCCGGTGTAGTCGGGGTGCATGATGGTGTCGTAGGTGAACTTGATGTCTGCGGCGGTGAGGGGCCGGCCGTCATGCCACATAACCCCACGCCGAATGCGGAAAGTAAGGGTTAAATTGTCCGCAGAGACCGACCATTCTTCGGCCAGGTCACCAATAATTTCCAAGCGCTCATTGGTGCGCAGCAGGCCGCTGTGAATCATGCTGATGACGAAGTTGCTCGCGCTATCGGTGCTGAGCAGGGGGTTTAAGGTGGTGGGGTCGCCAGCGAGGGCATAGACCATTTCGCCGCCAACGCGCGGCTCCACCAAGGACCTTATGGCTACGGTATTAGTAGCCGCGTTCCATTCTACGGTGCTCCCCAGTGTTTCAGCGACGAAACGCCCGGGCACCATGGTCCGGCCACTGATAATTTGCGGTGCGACGTCAATGTTCACCGGGGCACCATTGACATAGGCCAGTCTCTGGCCGATGGGCAAAGTTACGGTAATATGGCCCTTGGTGCCACGTACAGTATTAGTCCTTTCATCCCATTCGACCCTTGCTCCTAGGGACTCAAAGATGGCGCGGAATGGGACCAAGGTGCGTCCGTTGCGTATTTCGGGGGCAACGTCGGTCACCAAGGGCCTGCCGTCGATGGTGACAGCAATGCGGATTGCCGCATTGACCGGCAATGCGCCAGATCCCAAGAGACTGCCGAACAAAAGTGCTGTCACGACTAGGATACCTATGTACTTTCTGGACATCAACAAACCTCCCCTTCTAAATGCGGAATCGCGACCCGCAGGCGTTCTCTGTCCGGGCAAAGCGCGACTCCTTGAGATACTTATATACTACCTCTGCCTTGTTAATCCTGCAAAGATTACAAATTTCGCAAAGAAACAATCAAGCAAGCGGAGTATATTTTTTCACTCCACTAGTGTCTCATAAATCAAGAAAAAAGAAAAGACCTGTAGCAGGTTGAATATTTGCCACAGGCTTGTTGGATGGTTATGCTCATACACGAATAAGTATACGACAGGCGCTCTTGCCGGTAGTGGCGCCTATGGAGCTAGGGCCTAATTTAGTGTCGGATAAACCATCGCTCGGGATGAACTGAGCCGGTAGGTGACCAAATAACCCCCTGGACACGATTCGCGATGGCAGTGACTACAGTGCGCTGGAAAAGCCAAAAATAGGGTAGCTCACGGTTGAGGATGACGTCAATCTGATGGTAGATACGGCGGCGCTCGGCGACGTCTAAGGTGGCGCGTCCAGCATCGATCAGACGGTCAACCTCGGCATTGCGAAACTGTGGGTCATTAAATCCAAGGGTTCTGCCGGCAGGATTCCTAGCGGCTTGCGAGGAGTGGAAGAAGCTAAACACATCGGGGTCGATACCGAGAGACCAACCACTGACGACCAAATCAAAGCGACCATGTTCCCAGCGATCGAGCAAGACCGACCATTCGAGTATTTCTTCGATTGCCTCGACTCCAATGCGTTTCCAGTAGCTAGTCATTAAGGTTACAGTGTCCATGCGGATAGTGTTGCCGGAGTTAGTTTTTAGGCGCAGGGTTAGACGTTGGCCGTCTTTCATGCGCACTCCGTCTCGGCTTCCCGCCGGCACGCGCCAGCCTGCGGCATCAAGCAGTTGACGCGCTCGAACGGCGCTGTGCTCATAGAGGTTGAGTCCTGCTGCGCCGAAAGCCCAAGAGGTGGGCAGTTGGTGAGAGTGAATGACTCTGCCGCGTTCATCGAGGATGGTCCTCACTAGGGCCGGCCGATCAATGCCTACCAAAAGTGCCTCGCGTACTCGGCGGTCGCTCAAGATAGGATGCTCTAAGTTTATTGAGACATAGTCATAGGCATGGGTGGGCACTTCTCTGAAGTACGCTCTGTGGGCGTGCTCGCGCTGAATGCGGGTGATGTGGTCAGTGAGGAGGGCGCCAAACCAGTCGATGTCGCCATTTTCCCAGGCAGCTTGCATGACATTGATGTCCGGGTAGTTCCTAAAGACAACCGACTGAATATAGGGGCGCGGAGATTGAAAGAAATTGGGGTTACGGGTCATTTCGACAAACTGGCCAGAGACCCAGCGCGTCAAAAGATATGGACCGTTAGCGAGTGGATTGCGGTTAAAGGCGTGTGCTCTAAGTTCTCTGACGGGAACCGCGCCCAGCACATGGTGCGGCAGCAGGCCAAGGCCTATGTTAAACAAGAAAGGCGCGTCCACTTGGCGCATTTTAAAATCGACGATGCGGTCGCTTACGGCAACTATTTCTTGCACCTGGCGCACTGCACCGCGACGGGGTCCATCGTAGTCCGCATGTATTATGCTGTCAAAGGTAAATTTGACGTCGCGGGCGGTAACCGGCACCCCATCCTGCCACTTGGCGTTAGGGTTAAGCCAGAAGCGCCAGGTAAGGGTGGCTGGGTCCCAGCTCCAGCGGTCGGCAATAGCATTCATTGGTTCCTGCTGTTCGTTGAGCCTTACAAGGCCCCAGTTGGTGCGACCATGTACCGCAGCGGAGGCGGTATCAGTGGAAAGGATGGGGTTTAGAATCACTGGGTCGGCTGTCGAACCAAAGACAATGTTGCCACCCACGCGAGGGGCGACATAAGGGGTGTGAGTGACCGTGACCGTCACTGCTCCATCCCAGCCTACAGTGGCGCCAAGGGCCTCAGCGACGAAGCGGAGCGGCACCATGGTGCGGCCGCCCACAATAACAGGCGGAACATCAAGTTGCCGTGACGGTCCGTTAACCCAGGCGGTGCGATTGCCGATTTGGAGCGCTATGGCTGCCTCGCGGCGATAAGCGGTAACCGTACTGGTTGCATCGTCCCAATGGACCTGGGCACCAAGAGATTCAAAAATGGCACGCATGGGAACTAGGGTGCGCCCGTTTTGAATGACGGGCAAAACATCCATGGTCAGTGGTGACCCGTTGATGAGTACGCGCCAAGGAGCATTGGCTTGGACGAAGGAAAGCCCGCCAAACAGTGTTACGACCATTGCTACTGCCAGTACGCCGACCAAAATGCGTTTACTCAAAGCAACATCCCCCCATTTTTTATACTACGGTCGAGTGAGCGGTTCCCATCTGTCTTGCCACTGCGTTCTTTGATTCAATGGCACCCCCTCTCTTCTAATAATTGTAGCAAAATGAACTGTTTCAAAGAATGCAATAGTATGAAATTTAATAAAATTGTAATAAAGCGATTGAAATGGCCGCAACGCAAGTATCCTACCCATTTGGCATATACTACCCAGGTAAGAATAAGGAGGGGTCTGTATGTTGCGCTGGCGTATAGTGGCAATGGCCTGGGTCGTTGTGCTGTTGGTTGTTCATCTTGGGGGTGCAGCGCGGGCACAGCCCTTAACTCATAGCATCATCATCAATTTGCCCGCCTACCGGCTTTACCACTACATCGGACAGGACAGAGTGGGAATATATGACATCTCCATTGGTCACATCCGCACTCCTACGCCAGCGTCAAGCGATGTGCGGCGTTTTGAGATATTCCAGATGGTTAGTCACCCTACTTGGCGAAACCCACGCACGAGGCAACTTGTGCCTCCCGGACCGAGTAATCCGCTCGGAACTAGGTGGCTCGGGCTCATGAAAATTGATAGGGTGGTTTTAACGGGCCGCCAGACTTGGGAGGCCTTGGCTAGGCAGTACGGTACGACGGTGAACGAAATTTTCCGGGCGAACAATCTGCGCTCTGGAACACCGGTGAGAGCAGGACAGGTAGTAGAGATACCCTACCACAACGGCTATGGTATACATGGCACCAATGCCCCTTCCTCTATCGGCACGCCAGTTTCCCTAGGGTGCATGCGCATGAGGAACAGCGATATTGAGAGGCTGTTTGATAGATTGCCAAGGGGTAGGCGCGTCCCCGTGACCATTCTCTATGAACCCATTCGCGAGCTCATTGACCCGACTACGGGGGAAGCTTTCTTGGAGGTAAATTTCGATGTCTATCGTCGCATACCGGATTGGAACTCGGCGCTAAGTGCCGCCGCCGCGCGCGTTGCGGTCCCTCTTAATAGGTGGCTAGAACAGCTCTTGCAGCAGCCGTTCGCTGGCTCGCATATCCTCAGTGGCAACCCTTCAGTGCAAAATAACCACTCCTTAGTAGCCGTAGGGGCACTAAATATCGACGGGCAATTCTTCTTGCCGATGCAGGCTATGGAAAAGATGCTTGGTGTCAGTTATCAGCATAGGGATGGCGAGAACTTCCTCGGTGAAAGAAGGCTTGTAGCTGAAGAGCTGCAACAGGTCGGGGCAAGGGTCTTTTTGGCGGCGCGGATAATCGAGGAGGTGGCTGGGAGAGGGTACTTTTTCGACGCTCTTCGCAACACGCTAGATTTTTCGGTCTTGCGTTTGGTTGTCGATGGAACTTTCGTAGGCTACAACAACATTTTCTGGCACTCAGAGCATGGCCCAATGGTGGAGATGGCGGCGTTGGGCTCGTCTTTGGGGCTCGTGTTTACCCTTGGCGCAAATGGCAGAATACACGTGGGGGGAGTAGCTCTGGTCGGGATGACCATTGGCTCGCAGACATTTCTCTGTCTGCGAGAAATAAGACGCTTGCCGCTCACCGTCTCCTGGGAAGCAGCAAGCGGCCTAATCGCTATAAGTCAACGGCGTTAAGTAATTACCCATGGCCATTATCTCCGGGCATCAGAGTGCGCCTCTGATGCCTTTTTTTCTTAAAGGCTGATATAATCTAAGAGGAACTTCATCCTAGCTACAGCGTCTATATCAAGGGGGATTGAGGAGGCGTGACATGTAATGCGCTCTAATGCCGATGAATTAGAATTAGTCCGTAAGAGCCTCGGTGGAGATGCCGAAGCTTTTGCTGCTATTGTAGAAAAATATCAGCAAAGAGTGTACAACGTCGCTTTCCGCATGACTGGCGACCGCGAAGATAGTCTGGACCTCACTCAAGAAAGCTTTGTTCGTGTTTTCCGCGCTCTAAAGAGCTTTAAAGGTGACAGTTCTCTTGGCACCTGGATACACCGCATTGTGAACAATGTCGTCATTGATGAGTTGCGTAAGCGTCAGCGCCGCCCCAAAATAGGGTTCAGTACCGATGCTTTGTTGAGCACGGACGAGGGTGAACATGTTCATGTTTTAGAACTAAGTGGCAAACGAGAGGACACGCCCGAGGAACAGTTGTTGCGCATGGAGCGCATTGCCGAAATAGAGCAGGCACTCGGGATGGTCACCAGTGAGCACAGAATAGTGCTCATCATGAGGGACATCGAGGGCCTGGCATACGAAGAAATGGCTCAAATACTCGCTCTTAACATCGGTACCGTGAAGTCGCGGTTGAGTCGTGCCCGGATAGCACTGCGAGAAAAGCTGATTGTTGCGGAACAAGGTAAGACTACCGAACGTCTAAAAGTACAAAGGGGAGGGTAGCACCATGAATTGCAATTGGGTTAAAGACAATCTTTGCGACATTTTAGATGGGTTGCTGCCCCCTCATACTGAGGAAGAATGGCGAGCGCATCGGGATACTTGTGCTGATTGTCGCCAGCTAATCGCAGAGATCACCCTCGACCAGCGGGCGCTCGTTGCTTTGCCCCAGGTTTACCCTCCGGCCGTGCTCAAGCACCGGATTTTGGCAGCGGTCAGGCAAGTTGCTCCAAAGAATCCATGGAAGTTCTTTGTGCCACGCCTGGTGCCTGTGGCTGCGGCCATCGTCGTAACGGTAGCGAGCATTAATATGTGGCCCGGCCACTTCTTGGGTCAAAAGGCCTCCCCTGAGGACGCCCTGATGGAGACGCAAGTAGCGCCCCGCGTGTTTTCGAGCGCTAGTGCCATAGAAGAAGACCAAACCCCACCCCCTCTACTGGTTGTATCTTCTTCTCTGGGTGGTACTATTTTTGTCGCTTGGGGCGCAGTGGTCTTGCTCTGGTATAGACGCCAAGCTCACTGAGGGCTCAAATCTACAGTATTATCTGATAGAAAACCGCGTCGATAATGAGCTGAGCATTAACCCCGTCTGCGTTTTTACCGAGAGCTTCCGTGTTTACGGAGGCTCTTTTAAGTCTGACGAGCAGAAAATAGAACGCAGACAATGCTCGGGACTTTAACGCGGCAGTTTGAAGTGCCTATAAAAAAGGGAATATTCAAAAATGGACTACCTAAAAGTCTGGATATTATGATAATATCAACACATCACGATATTTAGAATTTCATCATGATTGCCCTGCACAAAGTCGGTTTTACCAAAAAATAAGGAGGGAGGATTTTGAACACCTAAGAGAAGTCATGGCAATAGAAAAGGGGGGATTTCATTGAAAAGCAAACAGATGGTTTTGTGGATTGTCTTAGTCATTATCGCCTTTGTCGCTGGCAATGTGGTGGGACCGATAACCGGCCCTGTCTTGGGACTAAGAGAAGCTGATCCTAAGGCGGCAGTTATAAATTGGACACTCCAAATGCATGGTCCATCTGCTCACCCCATGTTGCCGTATTACCAAGCATGGGCTAAAGAAGTCGGGGTAGCCTCTGGCGGGCGGTTGAATATTGTCGTCCATCCTGTGGGGACTGTTTTCCCTCTGATGGAAACATTTACTGCCGTAACCAACGGAGCGCTTGACGGGGCTATCATGTGGGGGCCCTTCTGGCGCGGCATAAGTCCTAAGTTGGCCCTATCATGCGGACAAACGCCTGGGCTCACCGCTGCAGAATTTAACACTTGGCTCTTCAATTATGGCGGATGGGCAATGATCAAAGAAATGTACGCGGGGTACAACATACACTGGACTCCCGCTATCCCCGTTACTCCAGAAATATTCTTATGGGCACATAAGCCTATCAGAACGGTCAACGATTTGCGAGGACTTAAAGTGCGTGCGGCGGGCTTTTCTTTAGATACTTTTACTCGCCTCGGCGCAGCCGCTACCTTCTTGCCTGGCGGAGAGACCCCGCCCGCCTTGATGACCAAGGTCGTCGACGCTGGTGAATTTGGCTCGCTGACACAGGACCTAGCTGTTGGTTTTCACGAGGCGGCTAAGTTTGCCATGACCGGAACCCGTGCCCCGATGATCACTGATGACCTTTTGATCAACGCCGACAGATGGAAGGAACTCCCACTAGACCTGCAGATACTGGTGACTAACAGTATTTTGCGCCTAAGTCTTACTGCCTACGGTGAGCTTTTGCGTCTCGACCAAGGCTCCGTGCAGAGGGCGAAGGACGCCGGCGTTACGTTTGTCCCTGTTTCTGATGAGTTGAATCTAGCATTTAGAACGACCTTAGACCAGATACTTGATGAAGAAGCTGCCAAGGACCCAATGTTTGCTAAAATATGGAACTCGCAAAAAGAGTTCCGCAGGGACTTCCGTCAATTCCGTGGCGCTCTGTATCCATGGCAGTAGAAGATAGAGCGTTCTTAGGGTAATTGTGGCCATCATGAGATGAAGTGCAGCAGGGGGTATGAGTCGCGCGTGTTCTCCTGCCCCCTAAAAGCTAATCCATAATTTTTAGTCTGTTTAATGCAACAGTAGGAGGTACAACGTGGAAGCAGCTACCAAAGCAAAGCGGCTCTTCATACGCTCAGTCGACTGGTTGAACAACACGATAGAGTCACTGGTTTCTTGGTTGATATATCCCCTGATACTGGTGATGGTGGCCGACATTGTCGCGCGGTTTGTTTTTTTGAACCCCTTGCAGTGGGCGAGAGATGTCTCGACATGGTTATTTGCGACTTCATTTATGTTAGGGGTCGCTCATTATTACCGAAAAAGAATGCACATTTCGTGCGAAGACTTGGTCTACAACTTTGGAATGTCGGCATCCCAACGGGCTATCATAGATCTCATTCACAATCTCATCTTGATTGCCATTGCGGTAGCTCTTTTTATGCCGTCAGTGCGGGCAGTCATGTGGTCTATGCGTATCGGTGAAACCTCTGCTATGACGGTTTGGAGGCCGCTGATGTGGCCACTGCGTTCTGTCATCCCAGTGACTCTATTCATGTTGGGGACGCAGGCGATAATCGGACTTATCGGGGCAGTGGAGAAGCTGACGAAGGCAGGTGAGGTATGAGTCCGGAATTGATGGTTGCTGCAATGTTTATCTTGCTTCTAGCGGGAATCGGCGTGGGCATACCGGTCGCTTCGGTGTTAGGCGGGCTGGGCCTGTCCTTTGGGCTGGCTATGTGGGGCAATCGGGCAGTGCATGTTCTGCTTTCCGCAATTTTTGGGGTGATGAGCAGCGACGTCTTGATTGCCTTGCCACTCTTTGTCTTTATGGGGTGCATGATGGAGGCCTCTGGTGTAGCGGACCGCTTGTTCACGAATCTGCGCATTTTGCTAGGTTCAGTAAGGGGTGGGTTAGGAATCGTGGCCATTATTTTAGCTACAGTCTTGGCGGCGACAACAGGCATTATCGGGGCTTCCATCGTCATGATGGCCACCCTGGCCTTGCCAAGTATGTTGAAGGCGGGTTACAATAAGCCTCTCGCTGCAGGCATCATATGTGCCGGGGGCAGTCTTGGCATCCTCATTCCGCCGAGCAACATGCTGATTCTCTATGGTTTAGCCGCAGGTGTCCCCATTATTTCTCTCTTTGCAGGAGCGGTCGGCCCTGGGCTGTTGCTTGCGGCATTTTACATCGCCTATGTGGCCATTAGGTGCTATCTGAGACCAGAACTTGGACCCCCTATACCGCTCGAAGAGCGTCAAGCGATTAACCCAGTCACTTTTACGCGCGACCTCCTCGTGTCCCTTGTTCCGCCTGCCTTTTTGATTGCCGCAGTGCTGGGGACAATTTTTCTCGGTGTCGCAGCTCCCGTTGAAGCCGCCGCCGCCGGCTCACTGGGCGCGGCTATACTGGCGCTAGCAGCGGGCAGGCTCAATTTTCGTTCATTACAGGAAGCGGCGAGGCACACGCTCCAGATTTCATCAACTATACTCTGGCTGGTAGTGGGAGCCAGTATGTTTACCGCAGTATTTCTCGCCCTTGGGGGGGGAGTGGTCGCCAAGGATGCGATGCTATCTTTGGCAGGGGGAAGTCCAGCCGTTGTCTTGTTTATGATGATGCTCTTGTTATTTTTACTGGGCAAGCTGCTTTGTTGGGTGGGCATTTTGATGATTGTCATCCCCATCTTTACACCCATTGCGGCGGCTCTGGGCTTTGACCCGCTCTGGTTTGGCTTGCTTGTCGCCGTTAATCTGCAGATGTCTCTCTTGACACCGCCATTTGCCTATTCGATTTTCTACCTAAAACAGGTGGCCCCTCCGGAAGTTACATTGGGCGATATCTACCGGGGAGTTTGGCCTTTCATCACCTTACAGGCACTGGGCCTCCTTATGATTATTATCTTCCCGGAGATTGTTCTTTGGTTGCCGCGTCTTTTGGGCCGCTAGTCTTCGTCGGCGCACTGATTACGTTGTCAGGCGCTGCATGATTAGGGCGCATGATGGAGGAATCTCGTGGTGCGCTTGGTAAATTGTGCCAGTAAGTAGGTCGAACCACTGTCCGTCAGGAATAGCTGTTGTCAGAGGAGCCGGTTCGGCTCCTCTGTTTATAAGCACTAACAGTTCGTCGCCGTTCTCTTCCTGGCGCGACCATCCTAAAAGATGTTCTCCCAAAGTCACAACTGCCAAATCTCCTCGGCGAAGGGCGCGGTGCTTCAAGCGAAGCGCTATCAATTGTTTGTACCAACTGAGCAAATTTAAGTCCCAGCTGGCGGTATCCCAGATCATAGCGCGCCGACAATCAGGGTCGGGACCGCCTTCCATGCCGACTTCATCTCCGTAGTAAATGCATGGTGCTCCTGGTAACGTTAGTAATATCACGGCGGCTAACTTAAGCAATGGTCGGTTTCCCCCTAACTGGCTGAGCAAGCGGGGGGTATCGTGGCTATCTAAGAGGTTGAGGCAACCCTCTAGTGCTGGGCGGCTGTAATCAAAGTGCAACTGGGTTATTCTGTTGGCAAAGCTGGCCGCACTGCCCTTGCCGGTGAGCCAGGCAGTAAGTGCTTCGGTGAGAGGATAATTCATAACTCCATCAAACTGGTCCCCCCGTAGCCATGGCTCAGCTTGGTGTACAATTTCGCCTAAGATATAGGCCGTGGGTTTCACTGCCCGCACTCTATGCCTTAATTTGCGCCAGAATTCGTGGTCGACCTCATCGGCTACATCGAAGCGCCAGCCATCAATGTCGGCGACTTCAATCCAATAAGTGGCTACATTAAGAAGATATTCTTGCACCTCTTTGTTTTGAGTGTTTAACTTTGGCATTGAAGGTGCATAGGCAAAGGTGTCGTATGTAGGACGAGGCCTAGTGCCGGAGGGTAGATCATGAAAGTGAAACCAATTGTAATAGGATGATTCGGCTCCGCGCAGTACTGCGTCCTGGAATTGGGGGCTTTGCCAGCCGATATGGTTGAAAACAGCGTCTAGGACAACTCGTATCCCTCGCTGGTGACAGAGGGATACGAGTTTCTGCAGTGTTTCAATGCTCCCAAAATGTGGGTCAATCGAGAAGTAATCGATAGTATCGTACTTATGGTTGCTTGGAGCGTAAAAAATGGGAGTAAGGTAGATGGTGTTGATCCCAAGATCGCAAAGGTAGTCCAATTTTTGGGCGATGCCTTCGAGGTCGCCGCCATGGAGGGAGTGAGAGGTAGGCTGTTCATGCCAAGGTGTTAAGTCTTCAGGATCATTCGAGGGATCACCATTGGCAAAGCGATCAGGAAAGATCTGATAAAAAACCGCATCTCTAATCCAATCGGGAATCTCTAAGCCGTCACTCTGGTGTAGCCATGGAAAATCGAATAGTCCTTGGGGATTTTCGCCAGCTGCGACGCGCAAGCCTTCTTCAGTTAACCAAACACTTTCATCTTTCGTCTCAATGAAAAAACAATAGCGCAGACGGCGTACAGGGCAGTGCACCGTAGTCCGCCAGTAAAGAAACAGATCGTCGCTGCCCATAGGGCGCATGGCGACTTTGTTGCGGGTATGCTCCCAGTCATATTTATCACCGTAGACCACACTGACTCTCTGGATGTCAGGACCTGTGCGTAGGCGTAGCTCTGCATATCTGTGGGAAACGGTATAGGCATTGCTTGTGCCGGGTCGGTGGGAGATAGCATGTAGTAGCAAGCAGGAGGACCCCCCTTCTCGATCAACTATTCCGTGATGCCAATGCTTCTTGCGGCTCGGTCTAGGCTTCTTCAGGAACAAAAAAAATATTTGCAGCGAGAAGGATTCTGAGCCACTATTGCGAATAGTATACCATGAATCCATGAAACCGGTTGCACAAATTTTTTTAGCCGTTTATGCAAGCGGTTGCATAGAATGGAGGAAGCCATGTCTGCTACTATCAGGGATGTCGCCACACTGGCGAATGTTTCTCCGTCTACCGTCTCACGAGTAATCGCCAATAATCAAGCGATCAGTTTAGAGACCGCCGCAAAGGTGCGTGGGGCAATGGTGAGACTTAACTATGTGCCCAATGCTAACGCCCGCAGTCTGGCAAAACACCGCACCAAGACGATAGCCTTGACTATTGCGCGCTCCGCCGAGGAGGCTTTTGCCAACCCCTTCTTTGCAGAACTACTGCGTGGCATTGCGTCGGCCTGCCAGCAGCGTGACTACAAGCTGATGCTGTCGATGAGCAGTAATTCAGATTGGGAGGTGAAGGATGCCCTCCAGATGGTGAAGGGCAAACAAGTAGACGGTCTAATTCTATCCTCTGTGCGTGCCGATGATTTTTTGGTAGAAGCTTTATTAGCAGAACAGGTGCCTTTTGTGTTGATTGGGCGCAGCCTAAAGCACCATGTGGCCATGGTAAATAACGATAACATTGATTGTGCGATCCAAGGCACGCGGCATCTCGTTGAGCGTGGGCGACAGCGCATTGCGTTTATCTCCGGGCCGCGGGATCTGGTAGTCTCTCTTGACCGTATTGAGGGTTACCGCCGTGCCCTAAGGGCGTCTTCTAGAAATCTGCCAGAATTAGTTGTGGAGACCAGCTTTACGACAGCAGGAGGGCGTGAGGCGATGGCTCGTCTAGCAAGCCTAGCCGAAATGCCTGACGCAATTGTTGCGGCGGATGATGTCATTGCGCTGGGCGTGATCCATTGGCTAAAGGAGCATGGTTTTGCGATTCCTGCTGATGTGGCTGTGATCGGCTTCAACGACGACCCAATGTCAGCATTTATGCAACCGGCCTTGACCACGTTGCGGATATCGACCTATGCATTAGGATTCGAATCTGCTCGGATGCTAATCGATATGCTCGAGAACCAGTCCCCCTCAGAACAGCTGGTCATACCTGCAGAGTTGATTGTTCGTCAGACTACATGAAATCGGTAAAGAAAAAAGCTAGCGGGAGGTGGAACAGCTGTACGGCAAAAGATTTTTTGTGTGGATTATACGGTCTACCTGTCTTCTGTTAGTGGGGTGGCTACTAGTTGGATGCACTGCAGACAAGAGCGCTGGGGAAAGAGCGGCAGAAGTAAGTAGACAGCCGCGCAGAATCGAGAGCAAATATGGGGTCTATTATCAGGTTTTCGTGAGGTCTTTTGCCGACTCAGATGGCGATGGAATAGGAGATATTAATGGACTAACCTCTAAACTGGATTATTTAAATGATGGAGACCCGCTGACAGACACTGACCTGGGCGTAACTGGTCTATGGCTTATGCCGATCAACGTCTCGCCAAGTTACCATAAGTATGACGTAGTCGACTATTACAATATTGACCCAGAATATGGAACTATGGAGGATTTTAGAGTTTTTCTGCAGGAGGCAGAGCAGAGGGGAATAAAAGTCTTGCTAGACTTAGTGATAAATCATACCAGCTCGCGGCATCCATGGTTCAAGGAGTCCGCCAGGTCAGAAAATAATCCGTACCGAGACTATTATGTTTGGGCCAAAGAAGGGCAGGAGGGGTTTAATCTTCGAGGAAGGTCCTCATGGGGAAGCAGGCTATGGCACAGAAAGGGTAGTAGCTATTACTATGGCATTTTCTGGGATCAAATGCCTGACTTGAATTTTGACAATGTGAAAGTGCGAGAAGAGATTAAGGCAATCGCAACATTCTGGCTAAACAAGGGTGTTCATGGCTTTAGGCTGGATGCTGTCCTGCATGCATACGGCATCTTTGAAGAACCTCTGGGCACGAATCTGAGGGAAAAAAACCTGCAGTGGTGGAGGGAGTTTGGGGCAGCACTAGAGGCGGTCAACCCAGATGTATATCTAGTGGGGGAGGTGTGGGCCAGTGCTCGTGTTGTGGCGCCTTTTTACTCCGGCCTGGACTCTTTGTTTAACTTTGATTTGGCAGAGGGCATTATTCGCGCCGTAAATTCAGGGAGTACTGTATATGCAAACGGGAAGGATTTTGCGGTATGGCTTGAAGGAATGTACAAAGAGTTTGCGGCTGTTGAGCCGCACTTCTTAGATGCCCCGTTTTTATCTAATCACGACCAAGAGCGGGTTATGAATAGGCTGCGCGGAGACATCGATAGGGCAAAATTGGCGGCTGGCATCTATCTGACCATGCCTGGCAATCCATTTATCTATTATGGGGAAGAAATCGGCATGAAGGGCACTAAGCCTGACGAGGAAATACGCGAACCGTTCGTGTGGTTTAGAGAGGCAAAATTGCCGGAGACCAGTTGGCAAAACATAGCCCACAACAAGGATACGGTGCCTTGGGAGGAGCAACAGCAAGATCGTAATTCAATTTTGCACCATTATAAGCGGCTTATCAGATTGCGGCAGACCAATGAGGCTTTGGCAAAAGGGGATTTCGTGGCGCTTGAATCTAGCAATGACAAAGTAATTGTTTATGGTAGAAACCTGCGAAGTGGGGGGAGTGCCCGGAGCAGTGTTATCGTTTTACACAATTTGAGTCTGGAACCACAGGAAATCATAGTGCAGGGGGAAGATTTGTCGGGCGCAAAAATCATATTCGAGAGTACAGGAACAAACAAGAACAGAGTCAACGGTGTAAGAATTAGCATTGCCCCACTGACCACTGTAGTACTGCAAAGGTCAGCGATACATGCCCCATAAGGGCTTAAGTGATGAAAACGTACGCTTGTAAGCATGAGGGGAGGCGACGAAATCAAGCATAGTTGCAGTTGTTGACCGAGAGTTAAAAAAGAAGGGGGAAAATGAAGTGAAGAATTTTACCAAGTATGCAGCGCTCGCTCTTTTGACGGCAATTGTTTTTAGCACCCTGATTGGCTGTCGCCCCGCAGTTCGTGTGCCCGATAAGCCAGAAAAACTAGTCGTCTGGGAGGTGGCAGAACAAGCGGAAAGCGCTCGCAAGTTGGCTGCCCTATTCACAGCTAAGTATGGAATCCCAGTCGAAGTTGTCGAAGTGGCCAACCTCGAACAACGTAATCAGTTAACTCTTGATGGACCTGCCGGAATTGCGGCCGATGTCGTTACCTGGCCTCACGACCAAATCGGTCCTGCCGTCTTGGCGGGTGTGATTCAGCCCATCTCGGAATGGTTGGCGCGAGGCGTCAAAGATGAATTTTTAAAGCCAGCCCTTGATGCCCTGACTTTTGACGGCCAACTTTATGGTCTGCCGAAGGCTATCGAGACTAGCGCATTAGTATACAACAAGGCCTTAGTGGCCAACCCGCCGACTACTTGGGGTGAACTCCTGTCCTTGGCTGAGCAACATACAAATCGTGCCGATAATAGGTTTGGGTTTCTGTTTGATTATAGGAACTTCTATTTTGTGCACGGTATCTTCGCCGGAATGGGTGGTTATGTTTTTAAATTCGCGGACGGTAAGTTTGACACTGCAGACATAGGAATGAATAATGCCGGAGCAGTTGCCGCTATGGGGCTTATTAAGGAGCTGGTCGACAAAAAACTGATACCTATCGCCACTGACTACGGCCAGATGGATGACCAGTTTGTGCAAGGTAGGACGGCCATGATTGTCAACGGCCCGTGGTCTATTGCCAATTACCGTGCCCGGGGTATTGATGTGGGAGTTGCCGTGCTGCCAAAACTCCCTAACGGCCGGAATCAAGCCTCGTTTAGTGGTGTTAAAGGTTGGTATGTAAGTGCCTTTACAAAACACCCTTACTGGGCTACTAAATTAATTGAGTTTATGACTAGCAAGACCAGCCTCGAAAGTCGTTTTGCTGATACTGGCGAAATACCACCCCGGGCGGATATTCAAATTACCGACCCAATTGCCGCCGGGTTTTTAGCGCAAGCGGAGTTTGCCGTTCCCATGCCAAATGTTCCCGAGTTAGGCCCTGTATGGGGCGCAATAGGCGCGGCCATTGAGGTTGTGGCTAGGGATGGCGTTTCTGCCCAACAGGCGCTCGACGACGCTGTAAAACATATCAAGGACGCTATAGCTGAGATGAAGTAGTCGTTTAAAGCCCCTCACTTCTTTTTTCTTGATAAGTGGGGGGCTTTTTAAGAATTTTAGAAAGGCTTGATGGCATGCAAAGCAGTTTGAATCACAGAAGTAGGGCCTCATTCCTCTCTGCGCTGTTTATGGGCCTTGGCCAGATATATAATGGTCAATGGATTAAGGGAGCGATTTTGACAGGGGTGCATCTTTCTTTCCTAGCGGTCGAATTTGGTAGCAGGTTAATTGAACCTCTCAACTCGCAACTTGGGTTGCGTGGGCGTTCGATCATCGGGCACGCCCTATGGTCCATTACGACGTTGGGCGAAAGACCCGGTGTTCGCGGTGACCATTCCTTATTTCTACTGATTGATGCATTGATTGTGCTTACTGTCTTGGCAGTGTTCCTCCTGGTCTACATAGGCAACGTCCTAGATGCGTGGCATACGGGTAAGCGTCGGGACCAGGGCTTGCGAATTGTTGGGTTTAAGCAAAACATGACGGATTTATATGAGAAGGGATTTGCCTACCTCTTGCTCGCGCCAGGCACAGGGATGATGCTGTTTTTTGTGGTCATGCCGCTACTTTTTTCAATATCGATTGCCTTCACGAACTACTCACTGCACAATGCACCCCCGGCAAGGCTGGTGTCGTGGGTAGGATTCGAAAACTTTCTTAGCATTTGGCGTATAGAGGCATGGAGAAATAGTTTTGTTCATGTGTTTGGGTGGACTGTTGCCTGGACCATTTTTTCTACGCTTTCGACTTTCTTCTTGGGTCTATTTCTTGCGGTATTGCTAAACCATCCAAGACTTAAATTTCGCCGTTTCTTTCGCACCTTTCTCATTCTTCCGTGGGCTATACCCGGATTTATTTCTATTTTGGTGCTGCGAGGGCTTTTTAATGATCAGTGGGGGCATGTCAATCAGATGCTCGCTGCTGTGGGCATCGCCCAGATTCCGTGGTTTAATAGCATTTTTTGGTCACGGGCGCTGATACTCATCGTCAATTTATGGCTTGGCTTTCCCTGGTTTATGATACTCTGCACCGGTGTCTTACAGAGCATCCCCGTAGAAGTCTACGAAGCGGCAGAGGTGGATGGAGCTTCGGACTTCCAACAGTTTTGGCGAATAACCCTACCACTTGTCCTGTACGCCGTGGGTCCGCTTCTAATCATGTCCTTCGCCCATAATTTTAACAATTTTAATGCAGTCTACCTTTTGACCGGCGGCGGACCTGCTGTGCCGGGCTTGCGCGCTGCGGGGGGCACCGATATTTTGATTACATGGGTGTTTAAGGTAGCATTTGATGAGCTGTTTCGTTACAACTACGCCGCGGCAATCAGTCTGGTTATCTTTGTTATAGTCGCCATCATTTCAATCTGGAACTTTCGAAGGACCAGACAATTCCAAGAAGAGGATATGATATCATGAAACAATCTACGCAAAGAAGAAGAATTGACTGGGGGCTTGTGGCCACCTATGTCGTGTTATGGCTGATGGTGCTAGTGGTCGCGTACCCGCTCACTTGGGTGGTTGCCGGCTCTTTTAACCCAGCATATAGCCTTTCGGGCAGCACGCTGATTCCGCGCGAGGTCACCTTGAACCACTACATCTATCTTTTTACGCAGACGCAGTACCTCAATTGGTATAAAAACACATTGTTCATTGCCGTAGTCAATTCATTGCTGTCCATAGTCCTTACTACCATGACGGCTTACTCGTTCTCGCGTTATCGCTTTTGGGGGCGTAAAACGAGTATGATGGCCTTTCTTATAGTGCAAATGTTTCCCGGCGCGATGGGCATCATCGCTATATTTGTCCTGCTTAGTAAAATGGGCCTCTTAAACACTCACCTAGGTTTAATCCTGGTCTATGCTGCCGGACAAATTCCCTTCAACACTTGGCTCATGAAGGGTTATTTTGACACTATTCCTAAGAGCATTGAAGAAGCGGCGAAGATTGACGGGGCAAGCCATTTCACTATATTCGTTCGTATTATGTTGCCTTTGGCCCTGCCTATTATTTCAGTTGTAGCGTTGTTTAATTTTTTCGGACCAATGTTCGACTATATTTTGCCGCGAATCATTCTCCGCAGCCCCGAAAAATTTACCCTGGCACTCGGGTTGTATTCTTATGTGACTGCTCAGTTTGCCAATAATTTCACTCGCTTTGCCGCTGGGGCAGTCCTGGTAGCGCTGCCGATTGCTGTCGCCTATCTCCTGCTGCAGAAATTACTCATAGCAGGGCTTACCCAAGGCGCAACTAAGTAGCTAGAAGAAAGAGGGATCAAGTATGGCTGGCGTAAACCTAATTAATGTTAACAAAGTATTTCCAAACGGTGTGCATGCCGTAAAAAATGTTAGCTTAAGAGTTGATGAAAAGGAGTTCATGGTGTTGGTCGGACCTTCCGGTTGTGGTAAGACCACAACCTTGCGTATGATTGCTGGGCTTGAAGAGGTCAGCTCGGGCGAAGTCTTTATCGATGACAAAAGGGTCAATGACCTGCCAGCCAAAAACAGAGATATTGCCATGGTCTTTCAAAACTATGCCCTTTACCCGCATATGACAGTATTTGAAAATATTTCTTTTGTTTTAGAGCTGCGTAAAATGCCTAGAGAAGAGATAAAACGGTGCGTGAATGAGGCAGCACAAATGCTTGAGATTACTGACTTGCTTAAGCGTAAACCGAAACAGCTCTCCGGCGGGCAGCGCCAGCGCGTGGCGCTGGGGAGAGCAATGGTGAGGGAGCCCAAAGTTTTTCTCATGGATGAACCCTTGTCAAACTTGGATGCCAAGCTTAGAGTGCAGATGCGAAGCGAAATCAGTAAGTTACATCGTCGTCTGGGCACGACAGTGGTCTATGTTACTCATGACCAAGTGGAAGCCATGACTATGGGCACCCGCATTGCGGTAATGCATGGGGGTGTTGTTCACCAGGTGGCGGACCCGCAGACAATCTATGAAAAACCAGTTAATGCATTTGTGGCGGGGTTCATAGGCAGTCCGGCGATTAATTTTTTGCGTGGCGACATCGTGGAAGGCACGAATGGCATGTGGTTAAATTTAGACAATAACAAGGTGAACATTCCAGAGGGCTACGCCAAAGTTTTGCGGGCGAGAGGCTATGCCAACAAGGCCGTTTTAGCGGGCATTCGTCCTGAAAACGTGCACGATGATGAGCAATTTATGGCAAATTCACCTCATAGCGTAGTTGAAACCGTGGTGGAAAACACAGAATTAATGGGGCCTGAAACTCATCTATATTTGCGCAGTGTGGGACATAGTCCCTTCAATTTGGTCGCGAGAGTCAGCCCACGGACAAAGGCTAGACCGGGGAACAACATTAGAGTGGCATTAGATATGGAGCGGATCTACTTTTTTGACCTTAACACTGAAGCGGCAATCTACTAAGAGTTGTGACGGAGGACAATATGAAACAATATAATTATTTTCATGCGGCAACTTTGGCATCTCCAGTCGAGGGTGGCCTATTGCTAAAAGGCGCCGAGCATACGGTAGAAGTGGTTTTTGTCGCGCCGGGCACCCTCAGGGTGGACTACAATCCAAGACACCACGATGACCTTTCATGGGCAGTAATAGCAGAGCCTAATTTTTCGCTGGGGGTATCAAGTATCAGCCCGCAGGGAGTGTCTTTGAGCGACGGTTACTGGAGGGTCGAAGTGCAAGAGTCACCATTCGCCCTGAATTTTTTTGACGGCGAAGGGAATCTATTTTGCAGTACTGTAGAAGGTGAGACTGTGGGACAGAGCGGTCAGGCTGTGGTTGCCAAGATGACCATGCGCGAAGGAGATCATTACTACGGTCTCGGCGAAAAAATGGGCCACATGGATAAGTGTGGTAAAGCCATGACTATGTGGAATACCGATGTCGTTCCTCACCTGCCGAACACCGATCCCTTGTACGTGTCAATACCTTTCTTTATAGGTTTTAATAATAATGTGGCTTGGGGAGTATTCTTAGACAATACCTATCGGTCTCATTTTGATATGGGTAAACATGACCCAGGGACCATTATTTTCGGCGCGGATGGCGGTCGCCTGCGTTACTACTTACTGGCAGGTCCGCGCATTCAAGATGTTCTCGGGCGATATACCGAACTAACCGGCAAGATGCCCATGCCGCCAAAATGGAGCCTTGGTTACCAGCAATGTCGCTACAGCTATCACCCAGACAGCCAGGTCATTGAGATTGCCCGTACTATGCGCGAGAAAGAGATTCCCTGTGATGCATTGTATCTAGATATTCATTATATGGATGGCTATCGTGTCTTTACGTTTGATTCCCATGAGTTTGCAGACCCGGAGGGGTTAACTGATCAGTTGAAAAGCATGGGCTATAAGACGGTGTGCCTTGTAGACCCCGGAGTTAAGGTAGATGATAAGTACAGTGTGTATCGGGAAGGTATAGAGGGAGAGCATTTTGTGCGACATGCTGATGGTAGCGTCTATGTTGGTGATGTCTGGCCTGGTGCAACTGCTTTTCCTGATTTTATTAAAGAGAAGACTCGTCACTGGTGGGGAGAATGGCATCGCTTTTACATTGAAAGGGGCATCGACGGCATTTGGAATGATATGAATGAACCAGCGGTTTTTAATGTGGCTGGGAAAACAATGCCAGAACAAGTTCGCCATGGAGAAGACGGATGCTTTGCCCACGCCAGAGTGCATAATGTCTATGGCTTGGAGATGGCTAAGGCTACTCGGGCTGGTCTGCTCAGATTAAAGCCAGAAGAGCGTCCCTTTGTCTTGACTCGGGCTGGATTCGCGGGCATACAGCGCTATAGCGCAGTCTGGTTTGGCGACAACAGTAGTTGGTGGGAACATTTGGCGGCAGTTATACCGATGTCTATCGGTATGGGCCTTTCCGGCGTGCCTTTTATTGGCACAGACATCGGGGGGTTTGTTGATGACTGTGAGCCGGAGCTCTTAGCACGTTGGACTCAGCTCGGCGCATTGGCCCCTTTCTGCCGCAACCACTCGGCCATTGACACAATCCATCAAGAACCGTGGGCTTTCGGACCAGTTATCGAAGAGATATGCCGCACATATATTCGCTTGCGCTACCAACTTATGCCGTTTCTTTACACACTTTTTTTTGAAGCTAGTAGCACTGGCTTGCCGATATGGCGACCCTTGGTGCTGCACTACCCGCAAGACAAAAACACCTGGCGTCTGGACGACCAGTGTCTGCTTGGTAATTCCTTGCTTATTGCACCTGTAACTGCAATAGGAAAGGACAAGAGAATGGTTTATCTGCCGGAAGGCAGCTGGGTTGACTGGTGGACGAGAGAAAAGTACAGTGGCAATGGCTATATTGTTGCTGATGCTTCGCTTGCAGTAATGCCTTTGTTTGTGAAGGCCGGAGCGATGATACCACAGGCCCCGGTGGTCAATTACCACGGGGAAAAACCCGAAGATGCGATCACCATAGATGTATTTGCAGATCATACCACGCCCTGCGCAGGGATGTTGTACCATGATGACGGTACAAGTCTGGCCTACACTTGCGGGCAGTACAACCTGTGGCAATTTGCGCTTGATTTTGAGCCGACACAGGCATATTTCAGAGTTTTAGAGAGTGGCCAAAGCAGTAACCCTTACCAGGACATAACCTTTAACTTCATCGGAATGCCCAGGCCCCTCGCTGTGACTGCTGTCACGCAGGAGGGTTTGGAGTGGACATATAATGATGGCACTCTGACTGTAAAGACGGCGAATTTTGCAGATTTCACTATCACTTGGGAGTGAGCATTGCCATAGTAGGCCCCGACCTGTAAACTGTATAAAAAGGAACAAAAGGTTCCTGGACAGGGGATGTGAAGATGGTTGACCTAAAAAAATACGCATATTTAGATGTCAAATTGTCGGACGGACGACTGCAATTTGGGGAGGGCCTAGTGCCTATTGAGCCGGCGTGTCGTTACTTAGATGACGCTCGCTATGCTTTTCTTGAGGCCAACGCCGTAGGTTTATCCGAACTTTACTATATGTACCGCGATGTGGCGAGAAACGAAGACAGAGCTGCCTTGGCGGCATTAGGACTGCGCTATGACATTACGGTAATTATGCCTGGGCTTATCGGACGGGAGTATAATAAGACAGTGGGACATTACCACCCGGTCAAAAGAGGTACGCCCTACACATATCCTGAAGTGTACGAGGTGCTCTATGGCGAGGCAACCTACTTGTTGCAGCGCCCCGGTGTAACAGCGGGAACAGTTGAAGAAGCCTTGGTGATGGTGGCGCAAGCCGGAGACAAGGTCGTCATACCGCCGGGTTTTGGCCACATTACAATCAACGCCAAGAGCTGCCCCTTGGTCATGGCCAACTGGGTAGCCGCAGAATTCTCATCTGTTTACGGCGAGATAAAAGAACTGCGGGGTGGTGCTTACTACCTCGTGGTGCAAGACGGGGCACCCGTATGGGTACCCAACCCAAGTTACGCTGAGGTGCCCGAGCAAAAAATCTCAGAGCCAAGAGATTACCCAGAGTTCGGGATGTTTAGTAATCAGCCCATGTATAAGATGATTTTTGAGTCACCGGAAAAATTACGGTTCTTGACCCACCCAGAAAGTGTTGTTTGGTAAAACTGGCCCAATCGCCAAAGCTGCTGCTCCAATGACGCCGGCCTTTGCCTTGAGCGAGGCCGGCAATATTTTGACGGTTTTTGCCGGTCCATACGCCACTTGCTCCACCACATTTTTCACCCTAGTTATAAGCAGTTCGCCAACTCCCGCGACTCCTCCCCCGAGGATCACTCTTTCTGGATTTAGCGCATTGACTAAGTTAGCTATGCCAAGACCCAAAAAATAAAGGGCTCGTTCGGTTACCTCTATGGCGAGGCGGTCGCCCCTTTCCCGCGCGGCGAACACATCCTCCGCCGTAACCTTCTCTGGGTGAGCCAGACTGCTAAGCGTACTTTCTTCGCCACAATGCATTCTCCGCATGGCCTCTTTAGCAATGGCTGGGCCTGAACTGATGCTTTCCCAGCAGCCAATGTTGCCACAGTTGCAGCGCTCTCCGTGATGGAGAAGCACCATGTGCCCGACCTCACCTGCCGAGCCGGTAGCCCCATTATGGAGTCTGCCATCAAGGATGATGCCACCACCGATGCCGGTGCTCACGGTGACATAGAGCATGTCTTTGCAGCCTCTGCCATTGCCAAAAATATACTCCCCCCAGGCAGCCGCATTGGCATCGTTGTTAAGAAAGACTGGCAGGGCATACCGAGAGTGTAGGCAATCGCTGATTGGAAAATTAGTCCATCCAGGGAGGTTGACAAGTGAATGGATGCTGCCCGTGGCGTGGTCCACAGCCCCTGGCACACCCACGCCGAGGCCGCTGATTTGCTTTGCCTCGAGGTGTGCAGCAGAGAGAACAGCATCTAGTAAAACAAACATTCTCTCTAAAACGGCGGCGCTACCTTCCTGGGCGTGCGTTAAAACTCGTTCTGAACTTATTAGCAAGCCGCGTTCGCTTATCACCGCCGCTTCCATTTTAGTGCCGCCCAAATCTAAGCCTAAGTAGTACATAGATGCTCTCCTTCAAACCGAAATTTTTGGACATCGAGCAAGGTCACCAGCCAGCGAGAAATCATGGGCTCTAGTTTGAAAAGTGACTTTTTGCAGTGGAATTAAAGGTAATATTCTCTGTTATAGCCCTATCTCCTGCCAGAAGGAGCGCGTGCGGTATCACCATTACCATCGCACTGTAACGAGTTGCCGAGGGACAACCACAGGGTGTGGCCACTCACGTAGTTTGAGGAACGCCACGAGCGACCTGTCCCCGTGATGAAATATCCTCCGATTCCTCCCCTGCAGTTTTGGGACAACCATTATAGGGGCAAGTTATTTGGTTGGTGCCCACAATGGCTCTTTGCATTTCTGGGGAATTCGGAGTTGCAAAAGTGGGGAAGTTCTTTTTGCAGCTTTGCCCTATTTAATTATGCAAGAAACAGCCATGGACACGGTACGTGAAGGTTAGCCAGCGCGGCACTTCCACAAACTTCAGGTCACAGACAAATCCCGACAACATTCGACAGCAAGTGTCGAAATTTATCGAAAGATTGTGCTTGTTTTTACCATTTCCATCATTTATGCTTGCTATAACAGTCTGCTTAGACACGTAACGACAGGCATAGGTAGAAAGGGAGGAATCGCATGTGAAAGCCAAGCAGGATCGACCCATCCCACTCCAGAAGCGAAGCGCGCTTTGGCTGCTACTGATGCTCTTAATAGTAACGCTTGTGACCCATGCCGTGGCGGCTAATCCCGGCTCAAGTGGACAAGCCCCCAATCAAAGCAAGGCATCGGCTCAAGTGAGTAGCGAGGAGTTAGCGCGTTATGAAAAACAGGGCCATACCCCCTCAGATGTCTATACCGCATTGGGCCTTCTAGAACAAACCGGTATCCCCATCGTCAAGTGGCTGGCCGCCAGAAAGGCGGGTAAGACTTGGTCCGAGGCCATCGAACAGTTAGCTAAGGGAGTTAAATTGGAGCGCCAGCCACTAGACCCAGAGAAATCGCGCACTCTCACACCGCAGGAAATTCTTCAACTAATGCGTGAAGGCTACGCAGGCGAGGACATCAGAGAGGCCAGCAGCATCCTGTTTAACTACGGCGGAGACGTCAGACACTTACTGCAACTGAAGCGGAGCGGTCGTGCTTGGGATGACATTAGGCGAGATCATGCCACTGCTTGGCAGGAGAAAATGTCTGGTTCCAATGACCCGTACGGCTTCGGCTTTGGCCAGGATGGGAAAGCCACTCACACTAGGACGGGTCTATCCAAACAAGAAGTCGCCGAGATCGTAAAACTCGGCTATAAGCTAGAGGAGATTCTTAAGGCAGATGCTCTCGCCGCTGCGCTTGGCCTAGAATTAAAGCCCTTGGTGAAGGCGGGAGAACCCCTTACAGATACTGTATTGAGAATATACGCGAGCCTTACCCCGTCCCAAAGGGAACAGGCCAAGAGCAAAGTGAAGCCCCTAAGCGAATCCGACCTCAAAGAGATAGCCGCGCAAACCGGGCGGAGCCTTGCAGATATTAAGGCCAGCCAAAACAGAGTCGTCGCAGTGAGATTTGGAGACAGAGAGACCACACCTTCCGGACTTACGCCCGCTGAAGTAGTGGCGCTTGTAGCCAGCGGCATAGATCTCAAAGAACTTATACTTGCGGATACTTACGCCAACGCGCGGGGACTAAATTTCCGCGCCATTCTGACTGCCAGAAAGTCAGGAATCAGTCTAATGGAATTGGTGAAAGAAACGGATAGGAATACCCCCGCCGCGGCTAGGAAAGTCACTACTCCTGTAAAACAGCCCACAGAAGAAGAACTGGTGGAAATCTACGCCGCGCGCACCGGCAAACCTAGAGTCGAAGTAGCGGCCCTGAGATCCCTCGGCAAGACCTGGCGGGAGATCGCCGGAGTGCCTGAGGCTGAGCTAACTCAGGCCCTAGAGGTGGCAGCTAGCTGGGGACTTAATGACCGGGAACTGGTTACGCAAGCTCTGTTACAAGGGCTCTGGGTAAACGACGCTTACCAAGCAGCTCTCCTCGCCCCCGCTACGAAACTCACCGCAAGTGAAGTTCTAGCCCTTAAAACCAAAGACAACACTTGGAGCAACGTCTTAGAGCAGCTATTCCCCGGTAAGCGCATACCCAAAATCCCGAGCACCCCTCCGCCTAGCAACCCTAGGCCCCCGGTCAAGCTTCCCGCAGGGAATGGCAAGTAATGCGCCGCGTCTTAGCCGCGATTCTTATCGCGTCACTTTGTCTACAGGCAGTCGCCGCTTCGCTCGCGGCAGCGTCGGCACAGCACATATCCAGCCTCTACAACAACTACATAGGCCCGACCACGCAGTCAAACGCCGAGCAAGTCGGTCCCTACAACGCCTTTTTCGCCAATAACAAAGAACTCATTCATCCCGGCAACGGCAACCTCACCCTTAGCCACACCGACCTCGTCCTGCCCGGCCGCAACGGCCTGGGTCTCAGCATGACGAGAATGTATAACAACCAGCAGTCTAATGTCTACCAGAAGACGTCTCACGTGGCTTCCCATACGTGGAGCGAGTGGGTTCCCCCAGTGACTGAGCAAAGACAAGTCCTAGTGCAGGAAGGGTACTTGTACTCCACTTGGGTTCTGCGCCAAGTAGGGGGAGGATATTGGGCCACAGTATGTCGCGACGAATGGGTCGAAGGGCATTTTGCATGGGGCTTCTACATTGACGAGTGGGATTACCTCGTACTCTACCAGTATTGGGTGCCAGGTTATTTTAGACGCGTCTGCGAAACTGCTTGGGTAGACCCAATCTACGAGCGGCAGGAGATATGGGTTTATGTTGCTCCTGTTTACGCAACCGTTACCATTGAACTTATACCGGGCCACTACAGGTATTACACAGACTACTGGGTAGAGACAAGCCGGAGTTTAGAGACTCACCTCGACCGACGCCACGGCCTTGGCATCGGTTGGCAATGGGATTTCCCCTCGCTAGAGCTCAGGGATGGTCACATCATCTACCACAGCGGCCAGCAATCCCTCGCGGTAGACTGGAATGCCGCGTCTAGGTTTAAGGACTACCCGCTGCTAGATATCCGCTTTGAGACGGATGCACAGACGTTTAGCAATGGCCAGCTAACCTCACACTACCGCGTAGTCACGAAAGAAGGCCGAACCACCTACTTCGCCAGCGACGGCAGGTTGCTCGGCATTAAAGACAGGTACGGCAATACCATCACCTTTAAGCACACACTCTGGAACGGACACCACCTTATCGGAGAGATTGTCGATAGCCTAGGTAGAGAAACAAGGCTTAGTTACAGCCAATCCGCGGTCGAGCTGACCGCACCCGATAGCAGAGTGTGGCGTTATAACCTGGCAGCGACCACTACCGGCAAACCAGTACTTAGTTCAGCGGTAGACCCACTGGGGCGTATCACCTCTTACGCCTACCAGCTTGACACTGGCTATTTTAGTTTTACTAACAAGCACTCCCTCACCGTCGCCAATATCTTCGCTAGCCTCCAGTCAGTGATCTATCCTACAGGCGGGTCATCCTCGTACACCTACATTAAGGCCAGAGATAACCTCGGCAATGATGGAGCGCGCGAACTGTACAAAATCTCATCCAGACAGGACAACATTGATGCAACCGTGGCTAATCTGGTTAACTACACCTACCAGGGAGAACCGGGGGGTTATCCATCATACCACAGCCCCTTTAACCTGCCATCCGCCTACTCATATAGCGGAACCATGACTAAAGCCGACGGAACCACTATTAAGACCACATACAACAATCTTCACTTACAAACACGAGTCGAAACTGAGGGTTCCGGCATAAAACAGGTAGTGGTCACCGCCTACGATAGCAAAAAGACGCCTACCCAGGTGACAACCACTACCTTTAACCCCTCTGGCGAAGCTACCACGACAAACACCCACACTACCTTCGACCAACACAATAACTTCACCAGCTCCACAGACGCTCTGGGAACAGTTACAACCTACACCTACGACGCCTCGAAGTACCATCAGCCCACCAGTGTGCAAACCACCCGCAGTGACGGAGTGGTGCTGCGCGCCGAGTATACTGTGGCTGCCAACGGTAACCGCACTGAGGAACGCCGCGTGTATATGGAGCAAGAGGCTACGCGGGAAATTAACACCTACTACATCTACGACCAGTACGGCAACCTCACGGAGAGCCGCTTGGTAATGGAAGACGGTACCGAACGAATAACCCAGTATGAGTACAGCGCCCTCAACCAAGGCGCATATCTTACCAAGGTTACTGTCCCCTATGCTACAGGGTCTCAAGTAGCAACAATTGAATACAACCTTAATACCGGCCAAAAGACGGCTACAGTCGACCCGCTTAATAACCGTACCGCTTATCAGTACGATCATCTAGGCAGGCTAACTCGCCACACTAACCCGGATAACACCTTTAGAGCGTACGCCTACGATGACGTTAACCGTACTGTGACTGTTACTCTAGAGAACGGCGCTAAATCCATGTTCGTGTACGATAGGCTTGGGCGCCTCTCTGAGGAGCGCGTGTGGCTTAACAACGTTTGGCAGGTCACAGCCAAAATAGCCTACGACGCTATCTCGCGTAAGAGCAGCGTAGAGAACGGAGTCGGCCTCGGCACCACTTACCAGTACGACGGCGGGGGCCGGGTAACAAGGACCGTTTTCCCAGGCAACCTCGAGGAAATAACCACCTACAACGACGCCGCGCGCACCATAAGCGTGAGAGACCCAAACGGCAACACTACCACGCGCACCTTTGACATACTGGGTAGGCTAATTCAAGTACAGCAAAAGCCAGACCCGCAGGGGTCAACCACCTATACCACCACCTACACCTACGACAACGTCGGCAATCTCCTGACTGTTACCGACGCTAAGGGTAACACCACCAGCCGGGAATACGACGGGCTTAACAGGCTCAAGCGCTTTATCTACCCAACAATTACACCCACACGCTCAGATGTGGTGTTTACCTACAATAACGCCAACCAAAAGCTTACCGAGACCACCGACATCACCACCCAGTACGCCTACGACCGCCGGGGTCTCCTTACCCGCATCACCTACGCCGACGGCGCCTA
>JAGXSS010000001.1 GCA_018334055.1 Peptococcaceae bacterium | reverse complement strand
CCTAGCGCCCTTCTGCATTAATGCTAGCAGTTCTTCCTTGACCTCGCGGTTTTGGATTGTGGGCTACATTGTCCCGTCAGCTTCATACCCCGCCGTTACCAGCTACGCATGTGACGGTAGGTTACCGATGAGGAAACATCGGGTCTAATCCTGGTATTTCAGTTTAGACAGTTAATTACTCGACTTCACGTCGCAACGTAGCCAACATGTCGAAGGCAATTAAGGTCATCTCCTTGAAGTTCGCAGCCCGCTACAATAAAGGTCAGCAGAGAATCGGTCCTGTATTCGGTGGTCGATATAGAAGCGAGTGCATTGAAGATGATTCTTTCCTGCTAGGCGCGCTCAGGTACATTCACCTTAACCCCGTAAAAGCCGGTCTGACCGATGGCCCTGCAACATACCTCTGGAGTAGTTACAACGAGTACGTGACTGAGGCCGGTTTTTTTGCACGAGCAGCAGAGGATTTTCATACTTGGGCTCTTCAACGAGAACTTAAAGAGCTTCGCCGACTTTCACACTCGTCTAGATGAGACAGATTATCTTGAAATACAGGAAGACATAGATAAGCAGCGTGAGGAAACGGCTCAGCAATTGCTAGATTGTTTTTGCTTAAAGTGGGGCGTAACCAAGGCTCAGCAAATCCAACGTAACCCTGGGCTCTTTACGGAGATATCCGCACGCCTGACGATTGGGGCCAAGCTATCTCTTAGGCAAGCGGCAGCGATGTTGGAAACAACCCATAGGCGTGTGCACCAAGCCCTGCAGGATAATGACTAACCGGAACAAAAAGAACCGTCCCATTTGTTCGAGGCCAGCCAAGGCATGCAGAAGGAATTGAGGGGAGGCAATAGGTATGATTCAGGTTACGGCCCTGAGCAAACGCTTCGGCAACAGGACAGCCGTGAATGCAATTTCGTTTCAAGCGCGGCCCGGCGAGATATTTGGTCTGCTTGGCGAGAATGGTGCCGGTAAGACGACCACGCTGCGGATGATCGCCACTGTACTATCCCCTGATGACGGTGACATCTCAGTCTATGGACGAAGTGTGCGCCAAGATCCGCACGAAGTGCGGCGTCACCTTGGATTTCTGACGGCTGACGCCGGCCTGTATAATCGGCTATCTGCTAAGGAAAACGTGGAGTACTTTGGCCAGCTCTGGGGCATTGACCGCAACACCATACGGCGACGCACGACAGAGATCTTTGCCATGCTGCAACTAGATAATGTTGGGGATCGCCCGGTCGGAACTTTTTCGAAGGGCATGAAACAGAAAGTTTGCTTAGCTCGAACCTTCGTGCATGACCCTCTAGCTTTGCTTTTGGATGAACCCTGCAATGGACTGGACGTCTCCTCTGCTAACGCGGTGACCGACTTTATGATACGCGAAAAGCAAGCGGGCAAGACCATCATTTTCTCTAGCCATAACATGGGTGAAGTGGAGAAGCTCTGCAACCAAGTCGCCATCATTCATCATGGGGGACTGATAGCCCAGGGCAGCGTCGAGGCGCTGAAAGGGAATTACTCGGCCCGCTTCGAGGATACGTTCCTGCGATTGGTAGGTGCCAAGGCATGAAACTTAGGGATGTCTGGGTAGTTTTCCGGAAAGAAGTGTTGGATAACCTCCGCGACCGGCGGTACTTGTTTTATACCTTGGCCCTTCCGCCCTTAGCCGTTCTACTGGTGTTATTTACAGCCACTATGGAGATAGCACCCCGCGCCATCGATACCGTCGCCTCTGATGTACGCATATCCATCGCGGTAGAAGGAGCGGCGGAAGGGCCTTCACTGGTGACCTTTCTCAAGCAGGAAGCATTTGAAGTAATCGCGGTCGAAAGCGCTGAGGACGCACTTTCATCCCGCTTGGCGCAGTTCAGCCTGACGATCCCGCCTAGGTTTGAAAATACTATTAGGGAACAAGGCGCTTCCTCTCTGAGCGTACGGTACAACAATGATGAACCGGGCAGTGCCGCGCTGCGCCAACACCTAGTATCGACTCTCGACCGCTACGCCGAGGACATTGTCGTCGCGAGACTTAGAGAGAGGGGAGTTGACCCGACACTACTGAAGCCAGTGAAAATTCAGATTTACCCGGTTGGTGTCGCTGGCACTATGTCCTATTTAGCTGGGATAATACCGCTGTTTCTGGTGATGTGGGGGGCGAGCAACATCCACGTCGCAGTAGATCAAACGGTAGGCGAGAAGGAGCATGGGACACTCGAGCTACTGCTTACGGCACCGATTTCTAGGCTGTCGCTAGTAGTGGGGAAGTATCTGACGGTGGTATTGGCTTCGGTTCTATCGCAATGGCTTTGCCTGGCCGCTTTTTTTCTTGGCCTTGCGGCGCAATTACAGTTAGCAGACGAGCCAACAACTGCTGCCTTAATACTGCCCCTACCTAATCTCCTCGGGGTTCTCGCAGGCGCTATTCTGCTGGCCGCCTTTTTGGCAGCTGTACAGATTTCACTCAGCCTGCCAGCAAAGTCCGTCCGTGAGGCGCAAGCTTTACAGGCCGCGTTCGCGCTGGCACCGATACTGCTTTGGATGCTGATACAGACCTTCCCTCATGGCAGAGTTCCTTTCTATATGTTCTTTGTCCCAGTGATTAACAATCTATTACTGAACAGAGAGCTGCTTATGGGAATGTTCACACCTGCGAACATGCTAGTCACTTTCTTGATGTGCGCTCTTGCAGCAGCACTGGCGCTGCGTTGGGCGACTCACAGATTCAATCAGGAGAGCGTGCTTTTCCGGCAGTGACAAGGGACGAAAGACTATCCCCGGCCCGGCATGATAACTACCGCCTTAACCCATTGCCATTTATACGTGGCAAGGGCAGTTATCGTGAGCGTCAAGTAGCCCCCACAATGGAGTGTGGCGAAGACACTACGAGATCAAGCGCTATGTCGAGCACGATTTCTAACAAGAGTTCTAACGGCAGCTAGCAATAGCGCTCGGAAAGCGGCAGGAGTCTCTCGCTACCTTGACACGGTAGAGGACACAGGTTCGAGCCCTGTTGCTCCCACCATAGCGATAAGCAAATTAAAGGAGGTGAAAGTAATGATATCTAGTAAACAGCGCGCCTACCTGCGTGGCCTGGCCAACACCCAAGAACCCCTTTTGCATATCGGCAAAGGTGGGCTCACAGAAGCTGTAGCAACCGCAGTTGACGAAGTCTTAAAGGCTCGCGAACTAGTCAAGGTGCGCGTGCTAAAGAACCTTGATGGTGAGGTTAAGACGGTGGCTACCGAGCTAGCGGCAGAAGTCAATGCTGAGTTAATACAAGTGATCGGACGCAATTTTGTCCTTTACAAAACGAACCCCGACGAACCGAAAATTGAGCTGCCTGCCCATTAGAGATGTGGGTTCTTGCTCGCTCCTTGCGGAATATCCGCAGGCAGATCAGCGTTGACATACTGGTCTACTTGGTAATCGCTTGGGTCGGTCGCGCCGGTCAGCTTATCATCATAGCGGTCTACGTAGAGTTTGCCTTGTTCATCAATTCCGCAATACGCTACTTCAGCAACAAATTCCACCCCGTAGGCCTTGAGCATTTCCCGCAACCATTTTTCGTCCTTCTGGAATGCCTCGAGGTTAGCGTAGATAATCTCACCGTCAACGATGAGCTCTGACTCTAAGCCCGCATACTCGCCCGTGATGAGTAAATCTTGACGCACGGGCGGCTCTTGCTCGGGTTTTTTCATGACGCTTACCTCACCTGTTGTCTCGAGAATGGCGTATTCCACATCCCGCATGGCAAAGGCACCCTTGCCGCGCAGTTGGGCACGCAGGTCGTCAACCGTAAAGCCAACCTTGCCCAGATTATTTTCTAATATTTTACCTTTGTTCACGAGGATGGTTGGCTCGCCGTCCAGAATCTTTTGCCACTGACGATTGTAAAGCGCAAGTTTGGCCGCTAAGAGAGTCAGGGCAGTCCAAGTCAAGATCGCCAACCACGGCTCCCAAGCTACTTCTAAATCTGATGCGGCAATGGCGGCCAAGGAGCCAATGGTAATGCCAGAAATGAAGTCAAAAAAGGTCATTTGACTGAGTTGCTGCTTGCCAATAAGTCGCACCATCAGAAAAAGGAGCGTAAACGAAAGCATAGTACGCAAAACCACGGTGAGTGCGGTCACCTAAACACCTCCAAAAAGGGGCTCCCCTTTATCCTCTAGGTTAGCCCCAATCCTTGCTCTTTATCTAATTGTGTTCTTGCCACCCTTTTTTTGCGGTGTGGTATTGCCACCCACTTGCGTTGTGGTTGTGGTTTGATTGGAGGAATAGGTCCCCCCAACTTCGCTCCGGTACTGCGGTTCCTCCTGCATGATATAGTCCAGTCGACCGCGTAGCTGCTGCGCCGAGTGGTCCATGTTCTGGCTTAACTGTTGAAAGAGCTGTTTGGCCTGCTGATCCTGGGTTTGCAACGCAAAGGTCTTGAGATTGGCGGCAGCACCCTCCATGTTCGCTAGAGTCTGAGATAATTGGCTTGCAATGGTCATAGTCAAATTCCTCCTAGCTGTTTTTAGCTCGTCGCAACGAACCATGCTTAGTATTTGACCATGTTGCTCAGCACAATCCATGTATTTGTTGGTTCGCGAGGTAGCACCTAGGTATTGAAAATCGTGTTTTTTGATGCTATACTGAACAGGCAATGCCGAGATGGCGGAATGGCAGACGCACTTGACTCAAAATCAAGCGTCCTCTGGATGTGAGGGTTCGAGTCCCTCTCTCGGCACCACCTAGCAATATCAAGGGCCTTAGGGCCCTTTTTGTGTTTATTTTTCGTGGTCTACAGGGTGGTTTCTTAGGATTTATCCGCAGATTATCCGCGAATCCGCCCAGAGGTCAGTATCGCTCAGCGCGAGATCCCGGGGCATTCTCGATGTAGGCCAGAACCATTATTGGCGGCGTTGTCTGCGTGATTAGGGACAAGGAAGCAAGGCCCATTAAGAGCAGTCCCAGTTTTGGGTCTCTGACAAGATTTACTTGTTGAAGCAGAAGGAACGCGGTACACCAACCTAGCGTCATGCCCTCGATTATATCTGTGCGGAAAGGCTACATCCGGTGCTGCTCGAGACGGCAGAGCTTTTAGCGAAACACCAAGAGATTGAGTTGACTGAAGAACACTGGCAGCACCTTAGCTCTATTAGTCGTGCCACTCTCGCCCGCATGCTCAAAAGCTCTCGCCAAGTACGTCGAATGAGAACCATCTGGCCGAAGAAAGCTTCTTACATCAAGAGTCAAATCCCCATTAAGAGTTACGAATGGCAGGAAAAAAGGCCCGGCGCGCTCGAAATTGACCTAGTAGAACATAACGGGGGCTCTTCTCTGGGTCATTTTGCGTACACCCTCTCCGTCGTCGACGTAGTAACCGGATACAGCCGGAGAAGGGCTGTACTGGGCAGAGGGCAGGTAGGAGTCCACAAAGAGATAAAGCGCATAGTGTTTGAATGGCCTTATGCCATATGGGGAATCCACACCGATAACGGATCTGAGTTTCTCTCAGCCCATGTGCTGAAATACTGTGAACAAAATTGTTTCCAGTTCACACGGAGCCGGCCTTATAAAAAGAACGACAGCCCCATGTCGAACAGAAAAACTTTCAACATGTACGATGCCTAGTCGGCTATGAGCGATTTGACACGCTTGAACAGGTGGAGTGGCTCAACACCCTCTACGAACAATACGATCGATACGTCAACCTCTTTCAGCCGAGTAGAAAGCTAGTCTCCAAAGAACGGCATGGAAGCAGAGTGAAAAAGGGCTACGATACAGCAAAAACACCATTAAAGCGCGCATTGGAAGCTGGGGTAGTAGCAAAAGAGACCGCGGATAAATACCAAAAACTGTACCATTCCTTGAATCCACTAAAGCTGCATCAGCAAGTCGAACAGCTTCTGACCCAAAGGTTCACTACTAGCACTGAAGTAACTCCGTTAGAGAAGAAGCGTGTGGGGACCGATTGACAGAATAGGTCTATCCGTTAAATCATCTTTATTTGGAAATATCCCCACCATTCCTTCCCCCCTAGGGGGGAAGGAATGCACAACCTACGCCTTGTCCACCACCAACTTCGTGACGAGTTAGGTAAGATTCTTAAATGAGTGATCAGTTCTGTTCGGTTAGATTTTTAAATGAGTTGACACGGCCTGATCTTATCGCCTGCTATCACTTTACAACACTCCTTATCAGTGTTGTTCACGCCTGTTAGTACATTATACCCCCCTCACCTGCTAAACATGACAAAAGGACTCCCCCCTAATGGAATTATTACCCAACCTGACAGTCTCAAAATCAAGCCCCCCTCTGGGCACCAATTTTTGTGTTTTTCCCACCCCTGCTGCAGGGGTGGGATTTCTGCAATATCGCAAAATATGCTATGATGAACGAAGATTGTGGCTCTGGAGGATATGTGACTACCAAGCTAGGCTATGCGGCGATTGCACTTTCTTCCCTCTGTTTTGGCTTCTTAGGCTCAATGGGTAAATTTGGCTACGCTATGGGATATACGCCCCTTAGCTTGCTCACGGTGCGCTTTACTCTGGCGGCACTCATCATGTGGCTGGTGGCCTTGGTAGTCGGACTGCATAAGTACGCCTTGCCCCTCAGCCTGCAACTATCGCTGGTGGTGCAAGGCATAACCTACGCCTGTACTTCCCTTGGATTTTTCTTTGCCTTACAGCACCTGCCGGCGGGCCTGGTGAGCATCCTCTTTTACATCCATCCTCTGATCACCATCCTTTGTGCCAGCCTCCTGTGGAGGGAGCGCATCGGGACCGCTGTGGTGCGCTCGGCAATCCTTGCTATGGTGGGCACGGCCTTGGTCTCCCAAGTCGGCACCAGTGCCTTGACGCCTTCCATCGTCGGTCTAGCCTGGGTGCTCTTGGCCGCGTTTTCCTACAGCGCCTTTACCTTGATCGGTCAAAGTACCACCGCTAAGCAAGATGCTTTGGTCGTCACTACATATTCCATCACCTATTGCGCCCTGTTCCTGGGCATTCTTAACCCACCGGTGTACATGCTTGATGGCAGTCTAAGCGCCGAGATGTGGCTCATAGGACTGTTTATCGCCTTTGTTTCTTCGGTCTTGGCCATCTTGCTCTACATTGTGGGCATTAAAGCCATCGGCGCCGCCAGAGCTGCCGTTGCGAGCGTCTTAGAGCCTTTGAGTGGCTTGTTTATTGCGGCATGGCTCATCGGCGAGAGGCTGCACCTCTGGCAGTGGCTTGGCGTCTCGATAATTATTGTTGCCGTAATCTATCTGCAACGCGACAAGAAAGATGAGGGTGAAGTTTCATGTGTGGCATCGTAGGCTTTTTAGATGAGCGAACAACCGAAGAGGATAAGCGGCCAATCCTCAGTGCTATGATGGGCGAAATTACCCACCGTGGGCCTGACGATAGCGGCATCTTCTGTGACGGTGCGGTAGCACTGGGCTTCAGGCGATTGAGCATCATCGACCTGGCCGCCGGTCACCAGCCTATGGCCAATGAGGACGAAACAGTCTGGATGACCTTTAACGGCGAAATCTACAACTACCTGGAATTGCGGGAGTGGCTCATCGAGCGCGGCCACCGTTTCGCCACGCTCACCGACAGCGAGGTCATTATCCACCTTTACGAAGAAATCGGCATGGAGTGCACGGCGAAGTTGCGGGGTATGTTTGCCTTCGTGTTATGGGATGCTCGGACTAAGACTCTCCACGGAGCAAGAGATCGCTTCGGCATCAAGCCCTTTTATTACACGATGCCAGGCAATCGCTTTATCTATAGTTCCGAAGTCAAGGCCATTTTGGCTCATCCCCATGTGGTTCCGCAGATTAATGAAACTAGCCTGCAGCACTATTTTACCTTCCAATTCGTGCCGGACCCGGCGACTTTGTTCGAGGGCATTTATCGCTTGCCCCCATCCCACTATTTTTCCCTGAAGGACGGACAGCTCGCCCTTAAGCGATACTGGCAACTAGAGTTTAAACCGGAGAATAAGCCGCTCTCGCACTTCATCGAAGGAACCAGGCATCTTCTCACCGAGGCGGTACGTATGCATATGATGAGTGATGTCCCGCGGGGAGCCTTTCTCTCAGGCGGCGTCGACTCTAGCGTCATTGTGGCCCTCTTGCGGCGACAAGAAAAGCTCTCAACATATTCCGTTGGCTACGCTGAAAATAAGTACGACGAGCTCTCGGAAGCGCGCCGCACCGCTGAGGTGCTCGGAAGCGACCACCACGAAATCAAGGTTTCGGCAGGTGAGTTCTGGCAAGCACTCCCCCACATAGTGTGGCACATGGACGAGCCAGTCGCCGATCCGGCCGCCTGCGCCCTCTACTTTGTCGCCGCGAGAGCCGGACAGGATATCACGGTGGTCCTGAGTGGTGAAGGCGCAGATGAAGTATTCGGTGGTTATGGTATCTACCGCGAGCCGGCAGAGGTGCGCAAGTTTGGGTTGTTGCCGGGGGCATTGCAAGCACTTTTAGTTAGGGCGGCCAAATTTCTGCCTGAGGGAACAAAGGGAAAAGATTATGTGCGACGCGCCAGCACTCCCCTAGCCGAACGATACTTCGGGAACGCTTTGATATTTACTGAGGAGCAAAAGGACAAACTCCTGCCTTGTCGCTCGCGCCGCATCCTAGCTACTGCTGTAACGGCTCCGTATTTTGCGGCCTGCTCCCATCTCGACGACATCTCCCAAATGCAGTATCTCGACTTTAATACTTGGCTGTCTGGCGACATCTTAGTGAAGGCTGACCGCATGACCATGGCCCACTCACTGGAGCTCCGCGTTCCTTTTCTTGATCATCATGTGGTGGAATTCGCGGCGACCATCCCGGCGCACTTCAAGATTGCTGAAAACATGACTAAGTATGTCTTGCGGCAGGCAGCCACTGCTTGGCTGCCACAGGATGTGGCCTATAGACCAAAACGAGGTTTCCCTGTGCCGACACGGGAGTGGATGAAACGGGAGTGGCTCGAGGATGTGCGCGCGCAACTCATGCAAAGCAACACAACCGAGTACATCAACAAACAGTATGCCCTCGACCTCCTCGCCGAACATGCCGCCGGCAAAAAGGACCACAGCAGAAGATTGTGGGCCATAATTGTCTTCCAGTTATGGTTTGCCACTTATATCGAGAAGAGCATAAAACTTACTCAGTAAATTGTAATCACTACAGTCAAGGAAGGTCGTGTTATTTATGCATGTCCTCATCACCAACGATGATGGTATCAGCGCTCCCGGCATAGCGGCCCTCGGCCAGGCCCTCCGCAAGATCGGCAAGGTTTCGGTTGTCGCTCCTGATCGGGAACAGAGCGCCACCGGCCATGCCATCACTATCCACCGACCACTTAGGACGCGGCGGATGGTCATTGATGGTATCGACCAGGCTCTGGCCGTGGATGGCACTCCTGCTGATTGCGTCAAGCTGGCCATTCTCGCCGAATTAATCGCTAAACCTGATATAGTCATCTCCGGCATCAACCGCGGCGCCAACCTGGGCACTGATCTACTATACTCGGGCACCGTGTCTGCGGCCATCGAAGCCGCTATGTTGGGGTTACCCGCTATCGCCATATCTCTGGCCGATTTTCGCAACACCGATTATGAGGGAGCGGCAGAGTTTGCTTGCCACTTGGCTAGCATCTGGAGCACCCATAACCTGCCCCCCGACACCCTGCTCAATGTCAACTGGCCAAAGAACCCGCCCTCTAAAGTGTTGGTCACTACCCTGGGTAGCCGCCGCTATACCAACCACTTCGATAAACGCCAAGACCCCTTCGGGCGAGATTATTATTGGATGTGCAACAATGTGGAAACTGACACCACCCCCCATACCGACGTGTGGGCCATTGACCAAGGGTTTGCCTCAGTAACGCCCATACACTTCGATTTGACCAACTATCGCCTCGTCTCGCAAGTTAGTACATGGCCGATTGCCCTGCCATGAAAGTACACATTTTAGGCTGCTACGCGCCCTACCCGCCGGTCAACGGTGCCGGTCCGGGGTACGTGCTAGAACATGCCACCGCCAAAGTCCTTTTAGACTGTGGCAGCGGCGTGGTGAGCAACCTGGGCAAAGTCTGCGACCTGCAAAATAACGACTTATCCGCAGTGATTCTCAGCCACCTCCATTCTGACCATTTTTGCGACCTGCTCGTCCTACGCTATGCCCGCTTTATGGGCATGCGGGCGGGGCAAGCGTCGCCGCTTCTGGTGCTGTCCCCCGAGCAGCCACCATTGGAGCGTTCGCTACTGCCATTTTTGAACACGCTAGACATCCGCCCCATCATCCATGAGAGCACCATAGACATAGCAGGTATCAAATTCGATTTTACCCGCACCAAGCACATCTACCCCGCATACGCGGTCCGGGCTATGGTCGGGGGAAAGACTCTGGTCTACACCGGCGACACGACTTGGCAGGATAATCTGGTAGAATTTTGCCAAAACGCCGACCTACTACTGGCCGAGGCCAGTTTCTTAGAAAAAAATAAAGGCGCCAACACTGCGGAACATCTCAGTGCTGGCGATGCGGGTCGATTGGCGCAGGCTGCGCATGTGAAGAAGCTGGTACTTACTCACTTTTGGCCGGCTGACGACCTGATGGCCATTCGCGAAGAAGCGAGGACGCAATTCTCCGGAGAAATTATCCTGGCGGCCTCGGGGTTAACGATCGAAGTCTAGGACTCAGTCTTTTTGGTATGGGCGCGGCCGCATCAGCCACGCTGTGGCGATAGCCGTTATGGGGATGGCGGCGACAAGACCAATGCTCCCTGCCAAGGCTCGTAGAACCTCGCTAGCAATGGAGTCCATGTTGATTAGCCTGATGAACTCTACCTCGTAGGCCTGCACTAAGAGTAGTAGGGCGAGCGAACCACCCGTATAAGCGAGAATCAGGGTATTAGCCATGGTTCCCATGACGTCGCGCCCTATATTCATTCCCGACCAAAAATGCGTTACCCACGACATTTTTGTGTTCGCCCGCCGTATTTCGGTCATAGCCGAGGCAATGGACATGCCGGTATCCATAACCGCACCCAGTGCGCCAATAATGATGCCGGCCATGAGTAAGGCGCGGAAATCAAAGTTAACCCCTTGCGGTATGAACATCAACATTTGTGATTCTTGTCCGGACAGACCTGTGGCATGAGTGTTTGCCCCCACCAATACGGCCAAGACTCCTGCCACCGCGACGCCACCAATCGTCCCAATGATGGCGGCAAAACTCTTGCGATTGGCACCCCCGACAAGGAGAAGTGTAAAAATTGTCGACACTGCCGAAACCAAGACCGCTAACCAGATGGGGTTGACCCCGCGCAGAAGCAGGGGGACAAAGACAAAGAGAATCATCACCCCGATAAAAATCAATGACAACAGACTCTTAAATCCCTTTAGTCCGCCAAGTCCAATCAGTAGTACCGCAAATAGTGTAGTCAGCAAATAGAGAGAGCGATCCCGCTCGTAGTCAGCAATGACTACTTCTTTGAGCGCTCCAGCATCAGTCTCGACGCCCACTATCACTCTATCGCCGATGCCCACCACAATGTCATAGGCCGGTGTCCCGGTCAAAACATGCGTGATTTCTATAATTTGGCCACGAAAAGGCCCGCTCAGGATCTCAATCCCAGTGCGAAAACTGCGCAAGGGGAAGCCAAATTCGTCGGTACCGCCCTCTTCGGGCAGCTCTTCCATGCTCGCGATGCGCGCTCGGGCAAACTCGACGACTGTTTCTTCGACCGCTGGCTCCGCTGGGGGCTCGGCCCATGCGGGTGCAGTAACGAAAAAAATAATAGCCGCTACTAGGCATAACAGTTTTTTCACTTCATCACCTCACGCATAATTCGTCCCTTGGTGCCAATTTATCACCTGCACCAAGGGATACTACCATTAGTATATTGTCAAAAAACTTCCGCATGCCTAGACCTCAATTGTCTTTGTGCCGCAAGGCATGGGCAAAGTCGGCGCAAATATCCTGAACGTCCTCTAACCCGACCGAGACGCGAATCATACCGTCATCTATACCAAGTCTGGCCCGCTCAATAGGAGTGAGTCCGCGATGACTGGTCTTGGCTGGATGGGAAACAGAAGTGGCGACGCCCGCTAAGCTGGGGACGAAATCAACCATTGAAAGGGCTTTAACTACCTGTTCTGCGCCATAACTGCCGCCATGGACTACAAAACTGAGCATGCCGCCGAAACCACTTAATTGTTTTGCGGCCAGAGCATGTTGCCCATGGCCAGGTAGCCCGGGGTAGTGCACGCACACCACCAGAGGTTGTGCCGTCAAAAACTCAGCCAGGACCATGGCATTGGCGGTATGTTGACGCATGCGCAACGGCAGCGTCTGCAGGCCGCGCATTACCAACCAAGCATCAAAGGGGCTGGCCACCGCCCCGCTCTGAATGTGAAACCCCTTGATACGTTCAATATTATCAGTGCTCCCGATGACCGCCCCCGCGGTAACATCGGAGTGCCCATTGATGTACTTGGTCAGGCTTTCTACGACCAAGTCGGCCCCTTGCTCGAGGGGACGGCACAACAAAGGGCTGGCAAACGTGTTGTCTACCACCAAGGTGAGTCTGTAGGCCCTCTTGAGGGCCACTAGGGCCGCGAAATCAACGAGACGCATCAGGGGATTAGAAATCGTCTCCACGATAATCACCTTCGTGTTGGGACGAACCAGCGACTCAATTTTGCTCGGCATGGTGACGTTTACGAAGCTGGATTCGATATTGAACCGTGTCAGCTCTCGCTCGAGTAACCCCCTAGTACCTCCATAGAGGTCTTCAGCGGCGATAACATGATCTCCCGCCTGGCATAAAGACAGCAGTGTGGCGGTTATAGCGGCCATGCCCGAGGAACAAACCAGTGCCTGGTCCCCCCCCTCCAGCCTGGCTAGTGCCTGTTCTAATGCTTGTACACTAGGATTGCCGTACCGCGAATAGATATAGCCACCCTCTTGCCCGCTAAAGGCCTGGTCCACTTCTTCTAAAGAGTCAAAACTAAAAACAGACGTCTGGAAAATAGGCTGGACGGTGGGACGGCTACGTACCGCCTTGGCGCCCTTGCCGGCATGAATGGCCTGGCTCCATTTGCTCATCTTCAAAACAATCACCCCCATGTTAATGTTCGGGGGTGATTGTCGAAGTCCTCTAAAAAGTGGTCACCAGCGGTTCATCTGCAGCACCCTCGGGAATAGCCGAAGTCAAATCAAAGGCAAAACAGGAGTTTTTTTCGTCCCAATGACCTTTGACACGCTTCTTAATCAGCGAGTTCTTCACCGCCCACTCTCCAATTGAGGCCGCGCAAACCTGGGCACTGCTCTTGTTGGTGATGAGCTTGAATCCTTGCCCCCGTCCCAAAACAGGTTTTACTACAAAAGACTCTTGCTCTATGCCCATCAAGACATAATCTGTACCCAGTTCAGCTAACTTGCGCGTCAGAGCCACATTGCAGCGCACTCCCTTAGGTTTGTCCGTAAATGTAATTTTGTAGGCCTTATCGATAGCAGCATTACCTCTACCTTTGGGAGTCTTTTCGAACCATACTATGTTCACCGTTTTTCCCTCCTTTAGAGTTATTGCCACTAGTATGACCATACTTCACACGATCCATACCTAACTATTTCTTAACGAGAAATTCGGCAATCTGCACAGCATTTGATGCCGCGCCCTTTCGCAATTGATTGCCCACCACCCACATGTTGAGTGCATTAGGCAGACTGAAATCTTGTCGCAAACGTCCGACAAAAACCTCGTCCCTGTCGGGGAAATCAATAGGCATGGGGTAGATCTGGTTATCGGTATCATCCAAAAGCACAACACCCGGCGCTAAAGCGAGCAGTTCTCGTGCGCGGTCAACGGTCAGCGGACGGTGGGTCTCAACGTTTAAGGCCAGTGAGTGGCACCACATTACCGGCACACGCACTGTAGTGGGCGATACTTGTAGCGTATCATCGCCAAATATTTTGCGCGTTTCATATACCATTTTCCACTCTTCCTTGGTGTAACCATGTTCGGCAAAAAGATCGACCTGGGGTATGACATTAAAGGCAATTTGGTAATGCCTCTTGGCGGCAGTAGTGGGCAGTATCTTCGCCGCTTTGAGGGTGCCTCCGTTAAAGGCGGCCACTTGTTCCTTCAATTCTTCTACGGCCTCAATTCCTGCGCCGGACACCGCTTGATAAGTCGAGACGACGACGCGTTTCACGCCAACCGCATCATAGAGTGGCTTCAAGGCCATCGCCATGATAACGGTGGAACAATTGGGATTGGCGATGATGCCACAGTGCCTGCCAATTTCTGCAGCGTTAACTTCAGGAACGATAAGAGGGACGTTATCGTCCATGCGATACGCAGAACTATTGTCAATGACCACCGCGCCCGCTCGAACAGCGCTTGGCGCGAGCGTCCTCGCCACCTCGCCCGAGGCGCAGAAAAAAGCGATATCAACCCCTCGAAAAGCCTCAGGCAGTGCTTCTGCCACAACTAGGCTCTCGCCCTTATACTCATACTGCTTTCCTATGGAACGCCCCGAAGCTAGTAACCTAACTTCTCTTAGGGGGAAGTTGCGCTCGCTTAACACTCCGAGCAAAGTTTGACCCACTACACCGGTAGCACCAACAATGGCGACCCGCAATGACCTAACACCCCTTCCCTACTCCCGTCTGAAGACAGACTGAGTCTGCTTTAATTTACGTCGAATGCCCAGATTATATGGACAACGCTTTTCACATAAGCCGCATTCGGTGCAAGCATCGGCCTGCGATGGCATCCCCCAGTACCTTTCACGCGCCCATTCCTGCAACCCATATCTGTTGACATAACCCTCTAAGATAAATAACGTGGGGATGCGAATGCCTACCGGGCAAGGCAGACAGTACTCACAACGACGGCAAAAGTCTTCCCCGAGGGCTGCTGCATCTTCCTGCAGGTGTTCGGCCTCATCCGCTGTCAGTACCCCGAGCTCTATTGCGGCGCAGTTACTATGTAGTTGCTCCACCGTGTCCATGCCCGGAATAATAGTATCCACAGTGCTAGGCAATAGATACCGCAAGGCCAAGTCAGCGCGCTGTAATGCACCGCCGGCGAGAGGTTTCATAGCAATGGTGCCCATGTGCAACTTTTGCGCTAAATTCAGTGAGCCTAGAAACTGCGACTCGACGACGTTTAGAGGAAATTGCGCTGTATCAAAAAGATTGCTCTTTATCATTATTTCAAGAACGTCGTTATTATGACTGGTGACCCCTACGAATCTCACTAGGCCTTCTTGTCGCGCTGCGAGAAGCGCCGACAGAGCCCCACCCGGAGCTTGCACTTGGTCCCAGACATCTAGCGCACTCACCATGTGTAGCTGATAGAGGTCAATATAGTCTGTTTGGAGCAGCTGCAGACCGCGCTCCAGATCCTCCCTAAAGCCTGCGGCATCGCGGCGCGCAGACTTCGAGGCCAGGTGAAAGGAACCTCGCCTAGAATGGAGCGCCCTGCCCAGTTTCTCTTCGCTGTCGCGATACCCGCGAGCGGTATCGATGAAATTGATGCCCAGGTCTTGACATGCGGCCAGCATTTCATCTGCCACTTCCTGCGTGGCCCGTTGAATGGGTATGCCCCCTAAACCTAAACGCGACACTAAAAGGCCTGTCCTACCCAGCACTCGATATTCCATATGGCCCCCTACTGCGCTAAAATCGCTGCAAGCTTGTACAAATCATGCCTAAAATTAGAGCCACTGCTAAGAGCCTCCGCAATGGACATAGGAACCACTCTCCCATTTTTCACTCCCACCATAACCCCGCCCCGGCCAGCCTGCAACAATTCTACAGCCATCGCACCCATTTGGCTGGCTAACATGCGGTCGCGGGCGCTAGGCGTTCCTCCCCTTTGCACATGCCCTAACACCGTCACGCGAGTCTCTAGGCCGGAACACTTAGCCACATATTCGCCCACAGCAAATCCTGTCCCTATCCCCTCACAGACTACGATAAGGCTGTAGAGCTTGCCTCGCTGCTGTCCGCGACTCAGTCTAGCGCATATTTCCTCCAGTGCTAGGGGTACTTCAGGCACCAAAATCGACTCCGCTCCTGCCGCAAGGCCCGCGGCCACCGCAAGTTGCCCGGAATTACGCCCCATAACTTCGATGACAAAGGTTCTCTCATGCGATGTAGCGGTATCGCGGATGCGGTCCATGGCCTCGACTGCAGTGTTCACTGCGGTGTCAAACCCTAGGCACTCCTCTGTTCCCGGGATATCATTATCTATAGTCCCCGGAATACCCACAGTCATAATCCCACTGTCATACAGTTTCTGAGCGCCCTGTAGTGAACCATCGCCCCCGATGACCACAAGGCCATCTACATCGTGTTCCCGGAGCACCGTGATGGCGCGCTGAAAACCCGCCTCAGTCATAAATTCCGGTGAACGCGCTGTGCGGAGCAAGGTGCCCCCGCGATGAATAGCATCTGCTACCGCACCTCGGTCGAGGTTAAACAAGTCACCCGCGATGAGACCGGCATAGCCACGGCGTATGCCTACCACTTCACAGCCTTCATGTAGGCCCTTACGTGCCACGGCTCTAATGGCAGCATTCATTCCCGGCGCATCGCCGCCGCTCGTGAGCACCCCAATCCTCCTCATACTTATCCCTGCCCCTTCTCTCAACAAATATCCTTACTTAAATATATTGTGGGCTATGCGTGCGGACGCAGCCGCAGCAATTCCGGCGACTATATCATCCAAAAATGTGTGCACTTTCTCGGGATGATTATTGAGCACGCGTAAAATACCTGGCTTGACCTTGTCCAAGTACCCAAAATTAGTGAGGCCAATCGTCCCATAGACATTGGTGATTCCGAGGGCTAAAATCTCGTCTACGCCAAAAAGCGGCTCATCCTCCACCACGATGGAGCGCAGAGGCTCAAGCATATTTCCGTCTTCAGCCATAGTGTCTAGAGCTATGCCCACGAGGATGCTGTGCTGGACTTCGCGTTTTTCTAATACGGCCCCAACCATGGACAGACAAACCTCCGGCGTAAGGTTCGGGCTGTAGGGCCGCTGCAATTCCCTGACTAACTCGGCAATATCCATTAGTTCTACGCCGCGCTCGGCAAGCTGCCTGATTACGATTTCTTTCATAGACACCTCCATTTTACGTCCACGTTGGACGAACCCAGTGCTCTTACTAGCTCCTCAGTTAGACTGGTGCTGACCGCTACATACAGGCTACTGTCCACTTGCACCGTGGCCTCACCGACCTGTAGTTGCACAGGCACAGATCCGGGACTCTGCCGCAAGATGCCCCGCAATTCTTCGAGCAGCGACCTATCCTTTAGACCTACGCGCAAACAGACTTTTTGTGGCTCCTGCCGCTCACCAAGACCGTCGTTCTCCAGAGCCAAAAGCTTCATTTCATTGACGGCCAGCGAAAGGCGTTCATCGCGTTTGGAAATGGTTCCTCGCAACATTGCCACGCGACCCGCCGCGATTTGCTCGCTTTGCTTTTCAAAAATTTGCGGAAAGAAGACCGCCTCGATTGTGCCGCCAAAATCCTCTACTTGGGCGAAAGCCATGCGCTTTCCCGCCTTGGTAATGATGACCCTAGTGTCATTAATCATCCCGGCGACAGTTACTTCGCTCTTTTCCTCTAATTCGCTAAGCATACCGATGGATTGCTTGCCGTGCTTCTTGAGGACGGAGGCATAGGCGTCTAGGGGATGTCCGGAAACAAAAAACCCAAGCAATTCTTTCTCCATCTCGAGGATTTCGCTCATGGCAAAGTCAGCAATCTGCGGCACGCTAATTTGCGCTTTACCGGTCTCAGCCTCCCCAAAAACGTCAAACAACGAAATTTGGCCCGTCTCGCGCTGCCGTTTCTCCTTGGCCACCTTTTCAAAGCATTCTTCCATGATTTCTAAGAGCTGACGGCGATTCAAACCCAGCGAAGCCATGGCCCCAGCGCGAATGAGGTACTCCACAGTGCGGCGGGTGGTAACCCCATCGTTAACCCTGAGGAGGAAATCATAGAGGTCGCTGTACCTTCCCGCCTTCCTATGCCTGCCGATTGGCTCAATGACCTTGGTGCCGACATTCTTGACGGCGGCCAATCCGAACCGAATGGCATCGCCGCTCACCCCGAAATTGGCCTCGCTCTCATTGATGTCGGGCGGAAGCACCGCGATACTTAGCCGCCGGCATTCCTCTAAATAGAGCTGCAGTTTATCGGTATTGCCGGTGACCGAGGAGAGCAAAGCCGCCAAAAACTCCCGCGGGTAATGACACTTGAGGTAGGCTGTCTGATAGGCAAGCACCGCATACCCAGCCCCATGCGATTTGTTAAAGGCGTACTTGGCAAACTCTGCCATGAGATCGAAAATACTGTTAGCAACTTCTCGCTCCACGCCCTGGGCTAAGGCACCCGGTACGATTTTTTTCCCACTTTTCTCGTCGACAATGCCATTTAAGAAATACTCCCTCTCCAGAGCCATGACCTCGGGTTTTTTCTTGGCCATGGCACGGCGCACCACGTCCGCTCGTCCCAGAGAGTATCCGGCTAATTCGCGGAAAATGCGTTGCACTTGCTCCTGGTAGACAAGGCAGCCGTAGGTCACCTTGAGTATCGGCTCTAAGCGCGGATCGGCATACTCAATGGACCCCGGACGCTCGCGCCCTTCCAAGTAACGGGGTATTTGTTCCATCGGCCCCGGACGAAAGAGTGAAATACCGGCCACCACATCCTCAAAACAAGTCGGGCGCAACTTGGAGAAGAAGTTGCGCATGCCGCCACCCTCCAGCTGAAAAACACCCAGCGTTTCACCTTTAGCAATCATGGCGTAAGTATCGGCATCCTCATAACCTAGACGCGAAAAATCTACAATATGCCCGCTCTTTTCCTTGATGTTAGCCAGGCAATCACGAATGACCGTGAGGGTGCGTAGCCCCAAAAAATCCATTTTAAGCAAGCCAAGCTCCATCACGGTATCCATATCAAACTGGGTGATGACCGCTTGGCCTGATTTCGCCAACGGGATGAGCGTTCTGAGCGGGTAAGGGGCAATAACCACCCCAGCAGCATGAACTGAAATATGTCTAGGCATCCCTTCGAGGGCTAGCGCAAAGTCTAAGAGCTCCTTGACGCGCGCATCCGCTTGGTAGAGGGCGGACAATTCTTGGGACTTTTCAAGCGCTTCCTTAATAGTAATGTTAAGTTCCTCTGGGACAAACTTGATAATCCGGTCCACCTCAGGCAGCGGCACGGCCATCGTCCGGGCTACATCACGCACTGCGGCCCTGGCGCCTAACGTACCGAAAGTAACAATTTGACAAACATTATCGGAGCCATACTTGTCGGTGACATACTTAATAACCTCATCGCGACGTTCATAACAAAAGTCTATGTCGATATCCGGCATGGTAATGCGCTCAAGATGCAAGAAACGCTCAAACAACAGGTCATAGGGCAAGGGGTCAAGGTCGGTAATACCTAAGATATACGCCACAATTGAACCGACGGCGGAGCCCCGGCCTGGGCCGACGGGAATGCCCTGCCCCCGTGCAAAACTGGTAAAATCTTGGACAATCAACATGTACCCAGCATACCCGGCCTGCCCGAGAATATCTAACTCTAGCGCCAGGCGCTCTAGCACCTGCGCACTCGGATTAGGATAGCGCCAATGAATTTTGTCCCGACAAATCTTTTCCAAATAGGACTGCTCGGTGTAGCCCTCAGGAATCTCAAACTGTGGCAGGTGCACTTGATCGAAACTAAACTCGACATTGCACCTATCTGCAATGCGTACGGTGTTCGCTACGGCCTCGCAGAGGAGGTCGTGCGGCAGGTATGGTATACGAGTTAGCAACTCTTCGGCCGTCGTGACATGAAACTGGGGGACAAAGCGCAAACGGTTTGGGTCGTTAATCGTCTTGGCCATTTGCACACACAAGAGCACATCATGGGCAGCATAATCACCCTCGGTGACATAATGAGCATCATTAGTGAGCACCAAGGGCAGGGATAGCTCTTGTGCCAGGGTCACCAAGGCGAGATTGACCTGTTTCTGTTCGGGCAAACCATGCTCCTGTAATTCTAGATAGAAGCGATCGGGGAATGCTGTGGCCAAGCGCAGGGCTACCTCCCGCGCGCCGCGGTGATCGTTTTGCATAATCCGTTGAGGTATTTCGCCGCCAAGGCAGGCGCTGAGCGCAATCAAGCCGGCGGAATGTGCCTCTAACAGCTCCCAATCTACCCGTGGGCGGTAGTAGAACCCTTCAAGGTAACTTGCACTGACCATGTTGATGAGATTCTTGTAGCCAACTTCATCAGTAGCCAAGAGTACCAAGTGGTACGAATCAGCATCGACTTTTGCCTCGCGGTCGCGGCGGGTGCGCGTGGCCACATAGACCTCACACCCAATAATTGGTTTAAGGCCTTCTTTCTTAGCGGCGCGGTAAAATTCAATCACTCCGTGCATGTTGCCATGGTCCGTTATGGCGACCGACCTTTGACCAAGACGCTTAGCATGCTTGACGAGACTGTCTATTTTCGTAAACCCATCTAATAGGCTGTACTCAGTATGTAAATGCAGATGCACAAAATCCATCTAACGGAGCCTCCTAGCCAAAACACTTCCCCTTAATCATTCGCCACTACCGACGCGTTTCCTTGTGCGCAGAACCTCTATTGTTGACAACAACTTCAGCCTTGATTCTACGACCCCTGCATCCTTAGTACGCGGGGTCCTCTGCCAAGGACGACGGTGTAGTACACCATCGCTACAAAAACCACGATTTTCGGTCGCAGTGACAAACTATAGCCAACCACGTCTTCGGGCGTTAACGCAGGTCGCGCTGTCGCTCCCTATTTGGCGTATGCCCCAAAGTCTTGGGCGGCCGCAGTGAAACGATGGCCATCTTTTTTTTGCGTCCGCGAATTTTGCGCAACTCTAAACCATGACCGATGAGCACGCACCCAGCGAGCACTAGCCAAGCGAGCGAAAACAACCCCTCCCCGGTATGCAGATTAGCCGGAGAGAGACGCGGCAAAGCGAAGTAGAACATACCAAGGACAGCAAGCACCGCAACGAGAGACCCAAGCTTCTTCACCCCACTCACCCCCTCTATAGATATGCCCAGTCTGATGTCCCCATGCCGGCAAAAATAATATGGCAACCGTAACAAAATGGGCGAAGACTTGCCTATATCGTTGTATAATGAATTGAAATCATCTCCCAAAAAGTTACCTGCTACGGAAGGAGAAAGAACATGGATCTTCTCGGTTTGGCGTTCTCGTTTGTTGCCATCATTCTTCTCGTACAACGCAAAGTGCATTTGTACTTAGCTTTGCTTATTGGCGCAGTGTTAGTCGGCCTGACCTCAGGCCAGGGATTACTCAGGCTCCTACAGATTTCAGCCTCGGCCTTAGTCGAGCCAGCGGCCATTGACCTCATGCTGGCGCTTGGTCTCATCAGCCTACTTGGGGCCGTCATGCAAGAACTTGGGCTCCTCGCGCGCATGGTGGAATTGCTACAAATAGTGCTCCGGAGCACCAAGTTGACCATCATGTTGGTCCCTTCCATCATTGGCTCCCTCTTGGTGACCGGAGGAGCCATTTTGTCGGCGCCCACGGTGCGAGAACTGGGGGCAGAGCTCGAATTGCCCCCCGAACGGCTCTCGGCCATCAATTTATTGTTCCGCCATGGTTGGTACTTTGTTTACCCCCTGATGCCCGCCTTCGTCCTAATCACTAGCATCACCGGCGTTAAAATTTCCACTCTCATTGCCTGGCAGCTACCCCTAGCAGTGGCTGTGCTGGTCGCCGGTTACTATAGCTACCTCCACAAGGTTCCAGACCACATACCTATTGCTCGGCGGGCCACCAGGCGCGACATATACGAACTACTAAAATTCACTTCGCCGATGTGGGTGAGTCTGACTTTGACTGTCGCCTTAGATATTCCCCTTCCGGTAGCTCTTCTGGTGGGGCTGGTTTTGGCTCTTTACCTAGGGGGAGTGCCGCTGGCTGGTATTCCTCGGCTGCTCTATCGCAGCCTTAATTTTCCCATCATCGCTTCGGGTGCCAGTATTATGATTTTTAAGGCTGTCACTGTCCAGGTAGCATCCTTACCCCCACTCATTGAACAACTCCTCCGCTCCGGCTTGCCACCCCAGGCCCTCTTTATTATTTTGCCACTACTGGTGGGCTTCTTTTCTTCGTCAAACACATCCGCGATAGCCCTTACTATGCCCCTTTTGTTCCCGATCATGGTTGCCACTGATTTAGTTGTCTTCGGCACAGTCGCAGCCTACTCCTCATCCCTCGTGGGGTACTTTGCCTCTCCCCTACACCTCTGTCAAGTAGTAACCCTTGCTCACTTCGAGTGCAAGATCATGCCGCTTTACCGCGAATACAAATGGCCGCTCGTCGCGGTCCTCATCGCGATGGCGGGAATTTCATTGGCCATGTAAGCCACCACCCTCACTGCATACAACCCAGACATTCAGGGCAGGATGAAAAGACAATCCGCAAAGGAGAGGGACGTATGGAGAAGGAATTAAGCATTGTCGGCATTATCGTCAACAACAAACCTGAGCATGCCCCCACAGTTCAACGCGTCATCTCTGATTTTGGCCCATGCATCCTCGGCCGTTTCGGCATACCAGACCCTAGCAGCGACAACGGCCTTATCACCTTGGTGATGGAGTGCAACGCCGAAACTCGCCATCAGCTACAGAGTAGATTGGAAGACCTGGGTACTGTTTCTTTTAACAGCATGTGCGTGAAGAGAAACCGCCACTAAGACCGCTAAGCCTAAGGCCACAAATTTACCCACGGCCAGTAACGCAATGCGCCGCGCCGCCGCAATGAAGAAAAGCTCGGGCACCATGCGTATCAAGTACTCGGTAGCAGGGTCAAGCAACCACAGGTCGTTGTCGAAGGCGATTAGGTGAAAGACGGTAAAATAATGGGTGAAATCCACTGCCACTAAAACAACTAAAGCTAGGAGCACAGCAAGGATGCCAGCTGCGGCATACAGATACGCCCTTGCTGCCTCTTTAATTTGCCGGATAACAATGAGCATTGACGACAATGCCAAAACCAAGACGATGCTAAGATTTCGCACCAAGAAGGCCAAGGCAATGAGCACCCTAACGTCCTTGAGATGGTGCACTTCCCGCTCACCATAGAGCGGTCCATTTCGCCCCCGCACAGTCGCTACCACGTTTGGGCTTGGGACCTCGCCCCTTAAATAATCAAGCAATACTTCCGTATAGCCCATGAGAGTCGGCAAGTCAACCATGAGGTCGGCGGGAACACCCAAAGCGGTGAACTCCGCGGCATAAAAACCACGATCAAAACTAACCCAAAGAAGTGCCGCTGATAGACAGGCAAGAAACACAGCTATTGCCAACAACACCCCAAGTACGACAGCCAGACCGCGCATAGCACGCCTCCTCTAACTTACCCCTCTTCTACCTCCTTGATTGTACACGATTATCTCCTTTTCTGCGCCCCTTGTCTTTATCTGCGACTGTTTTTTCGACAGGCTGTGTTTGTAGCATTTGAGCAACCAGCTCCTTTTTTAGTTCCCCTGCCCAGTACTCCCGGAAGTCTTGGTCGTGCTGCTCTTGCCACTTGGTCATCTCGCGCTGGTGACGCTCCACTAATTCTTCAACAATTTTACCTAGCCGTCCCCGATACTCACGATAGGCATCGCCCTTCAGCGAGTCCAGTCTGGCCACATATTCCTCTTCCATGTCGGTCACAATGCCAGCCACATTTCTCTTGATGGCATTTTGTAGCACCTCTTCAATTTCTGCAAGTTTTACCCCTGTTGCCATCGTCCAGCTGGCGTATAGCTCTTGAATGCTTTGCTGGTTGGCAGTGACTACCTTCGCTTGTTGCACTTGCATCTTTCCTTCAAGGGCCATCTCTACTTGTTTCTGGAATGTCTCGATCTGCTCTTGAAGTCCCGCCTGACTCGTTTCCCAAACCACGTCCCATCGCCCTAACTGTGCCTCCAGTAGCGATGTCCAATCAATAACCGACAACGCAAAGCGAGCAGCAAATTCTCTCTGCAGTTCGGCCTGCAACTCCTGGCCCGACAATTGGTGCTGAGCCAGCATTTCTCCTTCTAGCCTTTTCCGAGCATCCCTCATGTCTTGCGAAAACTCTCCCCGCATACTTTGCAGCAACAGATCCGTCCGCTCCTGCCAGGCAGCCTGCAGCTCACCAAGATGACTTTCATAGGCTTGACTATTCTCCTTGCGCCAGGCCGATTGACCAGCCTCGAAGCTCTCTTGGTAAGAAAGACCCAAACTCGCCAATTCCCGCTGATAGTTCTCGCTCAAGGCATTAGCGCTACTCGCCAGTATCTTGCCGAGGTCAAGCCGCAGTTCTTGACCTATCAATTCTATTTCTTGCTCGTGCTGACGCAAGAAAGAACTCCTCTCCCCCTCGACATAACGAGCGCATTGCTCTTTAAGTCTGCCCAACACACTTTCCTGCCATAGTGCCAAGCTTTCCTTCAGCTGGACGAAGCCTATGTCGCAGAGAGACCTGTTTTCCGCGCTTTGCTCCCCCCGCCATACTTGCAGGAAGCCCTCCAACCTACCGCTTACTTGTTTAACAATCTGCTGCTCGAGTTCGGCGCTCTTTTGCTGCCAGATTATTAATGCCTGGTCGTGTCGCTCCTCCCAAGAACCGAAGTATTTAGAATTAACCACCTCAACCATGGCCGAGATTTTCTCCCGGAGCTGCCCTTCTTCTCGCGCCAGCCACTGCCGAAATATGTCGGCAGTCTGCTCATTCCAGACTGCCAGATTAGACTGCAGCCAATGCACTGTTTGTTCGGCCTGATCTTGCCTCCATGCGCTGTTTTCGACTTCTACTTGCCTTATTACTTGCTTCTTCCATTCCACAATTTCTTCCCGCAGTCTATCCGCTATCTCCTTCTGCCACCATGATGCTTCGTTATGTGCCTTCAGCTGTTGCTTTTGCAGCATATCAAGCAGTTCCTGGCGCAATGCTTCCCTCAGAGTTGACCATTCTTCCTTTTCAAGGTAAAGGTGGGCATCAAGGGTCGCCTTCTGCATCGCGAGACTGTCGGCCTGCATAGTTGCCAATTGCTGCGTCATGGTAGCTACTTGCGCATCGCGAAGCTCCTTTTCGAGCTCGGCAAAGCGTCCCCTTTCACGATGCATTATTTCTTGCTCACGCCATTCCACCTCTAATTCTCGCATTTCCTGGCGCATTTTCTCGCCCCACTCGATTTCAAGCTCCGCTAACCTACCATTTTGTTGTTCCTGCCATGCTACCTCGCGCTCGTCGATGTCCTGGCGCAACTTGGTGATACCAAGTTGCAGGTCGGCACTTACCCGCCGTTGATTCTCACGCAACCAATCTAACGCCTTACTCTCACTCTCATTTTTCCTTTGCATTAGCCAATCATCTTCGAGCTTGGCCTGTCTATCGGCGATAGCTTCAAGCAGTTTTCTTTCTTGTTCGTCAATTCTCGCCCGTTCGACCTTGCGCCATTCGACATCTAGGAGCCGTTGCTCCTTATCGAGCGCCTCATTCACTTGTTTTTCGCGCTTCAACCGCTCATTTTCTAGACGCTTACGCCATGACAAGGTGCTTTCCGTTGGAATCTCTTTCTCAACCGGGTTTGCGGCCTTTTTTTTGGACATGCTTTTCCCCTCCCCTTTGGCAGTTCATCATATCTTATGCAAAAAGGGGGGTTCCGTGAAGCCTAAGTATCAGTTGGTGTCATAAACACTGAATCTGTGCTAAGATGAACTGAAGTGCTTACTGTTTCTACAAAGCTAGGGAGGATAAGTCCATGTTCAACTACGTTTTTGTCATACTCTTGGCGGCCATGTGGTGGATTGTTTTCCTTCTACCTGTTCCCAAGAAGAAAAAAAACAAAGCCCGTCTCTTATTTGTGGTCCGCTCAGCAGGAATTTGGTGGGTCCTTGGCATGTCCTATAATTTCTTGGGTTTTCTCATGCCGGATAGGTCCTTGCTCGGAGTGTTCGATAAAATATTTCTATATACTATTGCCCTTCCCTGTCGCTTGGGTATAGGCCTCGAAAATGCCCGAGTGAATGCCTTTGCCCTGGCTCGTTTCGACTTGGCTCTCGCCATGATACTCGGTTTGCCTTGGGCGCTTATCGGCAGCTTCTTCATCTATGGCGCCATTGCTGGCGTGAGAAAGAGCCGTCTTGTAGGGCAACGCCGAGAGTTATCAAGCATGTAGCGGCCGCAGGCTGAAGGAGGACTTAGCAGTGCAGATAAAAGTTACACTTGTGCAGATGGACATTGCCCTCGGCGACAAGGAAAAGAACTTATCTCGGGCACGCCAACTAACGGCCCAAGTCGCGAAGAGCCATTTTATCTTATTGCCGGAACTGTGGAACACCGGCTACGCCCTCGAGCGCGCCAAAGAACTGGCCGAAGACGAAAGAGGCCCCTCGACCGACTTCATGACCCAATTAGCACGGCAGACTGAAGCATACGTGGGTGGCTCGTTGTTGATGCGTCGCCATGACCACGTATGTAACACCTTTGTCTTAATCGCCCCTAGTGGCCAAATTGTCGCTACCTATGATAAAACTCATCTGTTCAAGCTCATGAACGAGGATAAATATCTAAGCCCAGGTAAATCAATTGTATCTGTACCCACTGCCTGGGGTCAGGTCGGGCTGGCCATTTGTTATGACCTGCGGTTTCCGGAAATTTTTCGTCAATATGCCGACGTCCCAGTCGATTTCAACTTGCTCGTGGCCGAATGGCCACTGCCCCGCCTGGAACATTGGCGTACCCTCGTGCGCGCCCGGGCCATCGAAAACCAATGTTACATGCTGGCGTGTAATCGCGTCGGGCATGACCCTCGCAATACATTCTTCGGGCACTCCCTCGTTGTTGACCCCTGGGGAGAAATTTTGCTCGAAGCAGGCGACAGTGAAGGGGTCTTTACAGTCGATATTGATACGGCGAGCATCATGACGGCGCGGGCCAAAATCCCGGTGTTAAGCGATCGGAGACGGGATTTATAGAAAACTCGTTTTGGCCCAAAACATAGGTCAGCTACTGATAAAAACTCGCCACTTTACTTAGGCTCCTTTGGAGGCTATCCCGAAGCGAGGTAGGCTCTAGCACTTCCGCGTGTTCGGCATAGGTCAGCACCCAGCGCTGAAATTCTTCAAGACCCTCGATTTCCGCGGAAAAGATGACACTTCCATCAGGGCTGGACTCAATTTTTTGAGTGGGGTGCCACACGCTTTCGGCTATGAACCTCGACACAGGAGGGGTAAACCTCACCCGCACTGTGTACTTGTCACCCTTGACCATACTCCAAGCCGAGCCGAAAAAAGACTGCACATTGAAGTCAGCCAACCTTTGAAAGCGACGCTCCGACATGTATATTTCCTTGATGCGATCAACACGAAAGACCCTCACTTGCTCGCGGAGATGGCAATAAGCTATTACATACCAAGCCCCTTTGACGCTGTACAAGTGGTAGGGGTCTATTTCCCGTGGTTCGGCACAGTCGCGATAGAGAGCATAGTAGGTAATGCCCACGCCCTGGTGGTGCGCAATGGCCTGCGTTAATTTGTCTAAATATTCATTGCAATCTGTTTCATCGCCGGTTCTTTCGGCTATCAGGCTGATGTAGGGCAGCGTTTCTATGATCACCTCTCGCTGCTCCGGCCCTAGCATTAGCGTGAGTTTTTGCAGCGCTGCCGCTAGGGCAGTGGCGTAGGGCAACGCATTGTTCTCGAGTGCCAGAGACCCGGCCACCATGAGGGCATACAACTCCTCCGTGGATAATTCCTTGGTAGGATTTCTGTCCTGCGCCGCGCGGCGAAAACCTCCATTGCTACCTGGATAGGCCTCAACCTGAAAGCCGCTTTCCTGCAAGGCATCAATGTCGCGATAAATAGTGCGCCTACTAGTCTTAAACAAATCGGCTAGCTCCTGCGCCCGCACCGTCCCCCGCTCTAGGATCAAATCCGCAATTTGCGCCATCCTGCCCGCTTTCTTTCTCATTCCACATGCCCCCTTTCCTGCACTATTCCCTGTTTCAGTGGTCAATTCCTGCTCTAGGGCTTTCGTGGTTTCCACGCCGGTCGCACCCCGGCTACTTCGCAGATAAATGGTGAGAGGCCGAAGAGATCTTCCGCGGAGAGATCCATGAGCGAGCATTTCCCAAGAGCCTGCAACCCCTGCGACAATTCCTCCCGACAAGCCTTGAGGAAATTACCTAGGTGTTTCGCACCCTGCTCTACATTAAAGCGCGAAGCGTAGCGACCGGTGTACCACACCACTTCGGTCGGCGGTTCGTAAGGCAGGGCCTTCAGAGTCTGCGTATGAGCTACCGCAAACAGTGCCGCCGTCCCGATGTAGACGGCATCCGCACCGAGCGCCATGGCCTTGAGAAAGTCCCCCGGGGTAAAGAGACCACCGGCAACGATGAGACTGACTCTCTCCCGAGCGCGCAATTTTTCTAACTGCTGCACTGCCCGGCATAGCGCCATAACGGTGGGCAGACCAAAATCATCCTGCAGAGTAGGTGAGGACCCCTTGGTGGCGGCTTGGGCACCATCGATGGAGATAAAATCAACGCCACTCTTTACTAAGAAGGTGATATCCTGCTCGATGTCCATGCCCGCTGCAATTTTCGCCCCAATTGGAACTCCGCCGGTTATCCCCCGCATTTGTTCTACAAAGGCGCCAAAATCAGCGGGGTTTGCTGTGTGCCTCTGCCGAGCCTCAATCACGGCGTCGCTACCGCGTGGGATTTTTAACGCTTTGTAGAGGGTGGCGTCTATTTCAGCAGGCTCAATACTATGCCCCACCCCTCCCATCGCCCCTTGCCCAATTTGGATCTCAATGGCATCAGCCTGCACGAGTTCCTCTATCGCCTTACCCCAAGTGGCACGATTATACTGCAAAATGTAATGTCTGGCGGCCAGACGCTCGGCAGGGAGAAAGGGCCCCTCGCCCCCATTAATAGCCGCGCCCCCCAGAGTAGCGCCCTTAGCGAGGGCCACTTTGACCTTAGCACTCAGGGCCTCGCCATACGCCATAGCCGAAACAATAATCGGCGTTTGCACCTTGAGGGGCCTCTTAGAGCACGGGCCGATGACCACAGACAAGTCTATGTGCACTTCCCTTGGCGTTGGCCGCTGTGCTAGCTGGGCCACATTAAACATGAGAGAAGAAAAATCAAGCATCGCCCGCGGAGAGCCGAGGGGTCTAGCTATCGCCGCCCCCTTTTCGGCACGCAGATTTGCTTCTATGATATTCTGTACGCCAACTCGCCTGCTCGCCGAATAAAACTCCGCCAAATTTTCATCATAATCATCTGTCATAACGCGCGTCATTGACCAGCGCGTAGCTTGTTGACCCATAAAGCGCAGCAACCAAACGGCCCCGAACCCTGCCAGCAGGGAAGCCCCTAGGCGAGAAGCCACTCTCCCTAGTTCCGACTTGCTCATCTCCACCTTTTTCACCTCACTCCTAGCATGCCAAATTTACTACAAAAGAAGTCGTAGGAGCGAGAAGCTGTGGGGACGGAGCGAGGCCGCTGAAACCAACTTTGTCAGTGGACTTGCGCTTCAAGGACTTCTGGTTACTCATATCAAAACTGGCAGTCAAACTAGCGAAAACAAGAGCTTTGGTCTGAAAAAATAGCTGTGTTAAAATACATTAGAGGAAGTTTGTACACTAGTAGCTCTATTCGCGATTCATGGCCCATTGCCATGCCGTAGTTGCCTTGTGACAAAGCAGGAGGGAAACTAACGCCCGTTCCGTACGTAACACTACGTAGGGAACGAGCGTTTCAGAAAGGGTGAGATTGTGGGGAAGATTATTGAGGTCACGGGTCTAGCCAAGAGCTATGGCCAAGTCCATGCCGTGCGCGGGATAGACTTTTACGTTGAGGAAGGTGCGTTTTTTGCTTTTCTTGGCCCCAACGGAGCAGGGAAGTCAACCACTATAGACATTATTTGTACTTTACTCGCACCAGACAGCGGAACGGTAACCGTTAACGGCCACACCCTGGGGAAGAACGACGATGCGATTCGCTCTCATATCGGGGTGGTCTTTCAGCACAGCATGCTTGACGATCTATTGACTGTCCGCGAAAACCTGGCCTTGCGCGCTAGTTTCTATGGGTTTTCAGGGGCGAAGTTGCGGGAACAAGTACAACGGGCGGCGCAAGCTACCGAGGTCGAAGACTTTTTGGCGCGCCCTTACGGCAATTTGTCGGGCGGGCAGAGGAGACGGGCGGATATTGCTCGGGCATTAGTGCACACGCCGCGGGTGCTATTCCTCGACGAGCCTACGTCTGGGCTCGACCCGCAGACGCGCCAGCACGTTTGGCAGACCATCCGCAATCTCCAGCAAGAACACCGCCTGACGGTGTTTCTCACCACGCACTACATGGAAGAAGCGGCCAATGCCGACTATGTGGCCGTAATCAACCACGGCAAGATTTCCGCTAAAGGTCGTCCGGCACAACTGCGCGAGCAGTTTAGCAGCGACTATCTTAAGCTCTCCGTCAAGGAACTAACATCTGTCGAATTGGCCTTAGGCAACGCCCACATGGCCTACGAGATAGTTGGTGGACGCGTCTTAGTCAAGCTCGAGCGCACACTTGATGCTTTGCCTTTGCTTAAGCTGTGCGAAGATTATCTAACCGGCTTTGAAGTAGTAAGCGGTAGCCTCGATGACGCCTTTATCGCCATAACGGGAGGAGAGCTGAAAGCATGAGTGTGGTAAGCTTTACGGAGCGCAATCTTAAGGTCTTTTTCCGGGATCATTTGTCGGTGTTCTTCTCACTGCTTTCCGTCTTCATAACCATTGGTTTGTATGTGTTGTTCCTGGGAAACATGATGCAAAACAATGTCGGTCAGGCACCGGGGGCGCGCCTTGTTGCGGACACTTGGATTATGGCTGGGCTCTTAGCCATGGTCTCGGTGACGGCGACTATGGGCGCATTAGGTACAATGGTAGAGGATCGCAGCAGAAAACTACTGCGTGACTTTCGCGCTTCCCCGCTCAAGCGATCGACACTTGTCGGTGGATATGTGCTTTGTGCGCTGGTTGTTGGCCTGGTGCTTTCGCTGATTACCTTTGCGCTTGGGCAACTGTACATAGTCGCCTACGGGGGACAGTTTTTGAGCTTGACGAACTCATTTAGGGTCTTAGCCATCATGGTGCTGACTGTAACTTCCAGCGCCGCAATGATGATCTTTATGGTTTCTTTTTTCTCTTCCACTAACGCTTACGGCGCGGCTGCCTCTGTCCTTGGTGCACTAATTGGCTTCCTGACGGGTATCTATGTGCCTATTGGAGTTTTGCCTACAGGTGTGCAGTATGCAGTCAAGCTGTTTCCTGCCTCGCACGGCGCGGCTTTGTTTCGGCAAGTGATGATGGAGGACGCGCTAGCACAAGCATTCGCGGGTGCACCTGCAAGCGTGGTCGCGGAGTTCAAGCGTGGTATGGGCGTGGTGTTTGCGTACGGGGACTTTACAGCAGGCACTGCTACGCATATCGCTTTTCTCCTAGGATCAGCTATCTTCTTCTTCGCGCTGGCTACGTGGAACCTGACCCGCAAGGTAAGATGAAATAAATACGCCAGGGGAGATTACATCCACAGAGATTGCCTCCCTAGAGCAGTCACTTACGCAAGGCCTGCAATGCCACCTCTGCCAGGACGGCGGTACCACGGCTAAGCGCCTTCTCATCAAAATCGAACCGGGAGTTGTGCACCGGGAATTCTGACGCCCCGGGACCCTTGCAGCCCAGCCAAAACATCGCGCCTACGGCATGGTCAAGGTAGTAGGCAAAATCTTCGCCGCCCATGGAAGGTCGCTCTAAAGTGACCACATTCCCCTCACCTAGGGCTAAGTCGGTAGCTTCGACCACCAATCTCGCCCCTTCGGGATGATTGTGCAAGGTCGGGTAACCAAACTCATAATCCACGCTCGCACTCGCCCCAAAACCTGCCGCAATACCCTCTACTAGTTGCGAGATTTTGTGGGGGAGGGACTGCCGCACGACTTCATTCTGCGTTCGTACGGTGCCATCTAAGTAGGCGGTCGGAGCGATAACATTGTGGCGTTGCCCAGCGATAAACCGCCCGATAGTCACGACAACCGGTTCGAGCGGGTCCATCTGCCGGCTGACAATCGCCTGTAACGCAGTCACCATGTGGCTGGCTACAACCACAGCGTCTACCGTCTGGTGCGGCGCAGCACCATGCCCGCCGCGCCCCGTGACATGGACCTGGATGCGGTCGGAAGCCGACATGAGTGGACCGGCCTTAACTCCCACTTTGCCAAAGGGCACCTCCGGCCATAAGTGTAGCGCGAAAATATAGTCTACCTTAGGGTTGTCGAGCGCACCGGCCTCAATCAAGGGGATGGCTCCGCCGCGAGGGGAACATTCCTCAGCGGATTGAAACACAAATTTAACGGTACCGGCTATTTCGCTCTGTTTGGCGGCCAGCACCTTAGCCGCTCCGAGCAACATCGACGTGTGGCCATCATGTCCACAAGCATGCATGCACCCGGGGTTTATTGAGGCGAACGAGAGGCCGGTTTCTTCGGTTACGGGCAGGGCGTCCATGTCGGCGCGCAGTGCCACGCACCGACCCGGTCTAGCCCCGTGCAGAACTCCGACTACGCTAGTACCACCTACCCCGGCGTGAACCTCTAGACCCCATTCGCCAAGCCTTTCCGCCACAAAAGCGGCCGTCTGAAATTCGGCGTAACCTAGCTCCGGATGAGCGTGAATGTGCCTGCGCCAGGCTATTATTTCCTCTTCAATGGCGATAACATCCGCTAAAATATTCATTCCCATGCCCTCCCCGCGCGTACTTCCCAGATATATCGATTATAGATGAGCCCCATCTTCATAGTAGAAGCGTCGCTCAAGCAGCCTAAACGCCACGTCCACAGAAGGACAGCCGGCGTGACTTAGGTGCCTGGTGATGATCTCCACCATACGGTCAAATACTTCTATCCCCCGGTCGAAGCAATGCACCTCGACATAGGGATGTCCCAAGACGACCTGTCCATCCCACACATATGTGGACGCTACACACTCTAGAACAAAATGTTCCCTAGCGCACCCAATGAGTATCGCCAGCTCATCTGTCAAGGACTTGGCGATGCCCTTGACTTGTCCCTCTGAAATGGCATGAAAGTTTAAACGTGGCACAAACATTCCTCCAAAATTTTTTAGAATATCACCCGCGCGACCAGACCGCCGACAAGGAAAGCTATCGCAAAAGCGCTCAGCCATAGCACTAGGGCTTCTTTAAAGCTGCGCTCCTTGAACATGACGATGACCGAGGCAATGCAGGGGACAAAGAGCGTGATTGTCACCATAGAGACTACCGTCTGCGCCGCAGTGAGGTCCATTTCTGCCAGACCTGCAGCGCCAAAATCTCGCCTTACTATGCCCATTATAAACGCGGTCGCCGCTTCCCGCGGCAGGCCCAGCCACCCCACCGTGAGGGGAGCGAAAAAATGCTGCAGGGCCACCAATGCTCCGCTCAACTCGAGGGCGGTGATTGCCAGCGCGCCGAGGGCAAAGAGCGGGGCAGCTTCGATTAGAAACATATAGCTCTTGTTCATAGTCTTTTTCAATACATTGCCAAGGCGCGGCAGACGCAAGGGCGGAATGTCGATGAGCAGGTCCGAGGATTTCCCAGGCAATAATCTATGGAGCAGCGTGCCAATTATAAGGAATGTCGCCACTATGGTCCCAATGTAACTAACTACATAGGGCCAACCGAGTGGGCCTATCAGTCCCACCACGACCCCGAGTTGCGCCGAGCAGGGAATAGTAATGGCCAGCAAGGTGATGGCAATCAGGCGCTCCCTGGATGTGCCGAGCAGTCGAGTGGTAATTTTAGCCATGGTCACACAACCAAAGCCCAGGATCATCGGGATGACCGCACGACCATTCAGCCCTATACTGGTCAGGGAGCTATCCAGTAAAACAGCTATGCGCGGCAAGTAGCCGGAGTCCTCAAGGATGGCGAGCAATAGATAGAAACCGATGACCAAGGGTAGTAAGAGGCCTAACACATAGGTCGCGGTCATGGTCAGTAAACCAAATTCTCCGACTAGCACAGTCCACATCAGGGTGCCCTCGCGGAAAACGCCCTCCACTAGCCTGCGCACAAAAGGCTCATAGACGCCAAGCATGATTCTTTCTTCGGTTACGCCCACTATCGAGCCGGCGATGAAGACGCCTAGGATATGGTACATGGCAGACAGGGTTCCCAGGAGCAGCGGTAAGCCGGTGAGCGGCTTGAGCATGAGCTTCCCGAGGAAGGCGGCAAAACCTGTCTGGCTGTAGTCCTCCCTCACCACCTGCCCCACTATCGCATTGACCCTCTCCTTCCTCGCTAGGTAAGTCTTTTCGCGGCTTCCCGGAGGTTTTAGTCCATGACGCTTGGCAATATCCTTGTCGTCTTCTAAGTAGAGCATAACCTCGGCTGGGCTGCCTAGCTTAGCGAGCAAATCCCCCTGTGCGCCCCGCAAGTAATCGCCAATGATACCCGTCTTTGGCTGCTCTAGAGCCGCATGGAGTTCGGCAAAGCCCTTATTTAAAACGGCAACTGTACCCACTACGGGCACTCCCAATAGATTGGATAACAGATGCAAGTCCACCTTTAACCCCTGTGACGCCGCTTCATCAAGCATATTGACGGCCACAACCACGGGTAGCCCCATGTCAATACACTGGAGCGTGAGAAAAATGTCTCGCTCTAAATAGACTGCATTGACCACGTTCAGGATTAGATCTGCCGTCAGCACCACATCGCGCGTAACCCTCTCTTCATCATTAAAGGCAGAAATACCGTATACCCCAGGGGTATCAACATAGACACGATTGCCCACGCGCGCCTCGGTAATCTCTACGGTGGTGCCCGGATAGTTAGAAACATCCACGTACATGCCGGTTAGGGAGTTAAAAATAACCGACTTTCCGGAATTAGGGTTGCCAACGAGGACTACCCGCGTTGTAGTGGCCGCTGCCTGATTCTGACGTTTAGCCATGTTTTTTGACCTTCGCCTTCTCTACGATTATTTGCTCGGTGAGGTTCCTCCCGAGGGCGTAACGCATTAAACCGCGGCGCAGGACAATGGGCCCCTTAGGCAAGACTTCTTCTACGCAAACTTGGTTCCCTTCAGAAATGCCAAAACGTATGGCTTGCGCCCGCACTAGGTCGCTCTTAATGCCCTTAATGATGACCACATCGCCCTTGCGCAAATCGCTCATCCTCATGTTTCATCCCCCCGTTAATCATGTAGAAAATACCTATGAAGGCCGATTTGCGCGTATTCACAATCTGGCTGTGCGCAGGAGTGCAGCTGATATTGACAATCATAGTCATTATATTCCGCTCCGCGCCAAAAATCAACAAAAAAACCGACCCACCATTCATGAGGCATAGGTCGGTTTTAGGAGTGATTCTTAGGGCGTTGCCCAAAGCGCGAGCGTCAGCTACAAAACCAGCACTAGGCTGACGGCCATGACCGCCATGCCGGTGACCAACCCGTAGATAGATAGGTGGTGCTCGCCGTATTTTGCGGCAGCGGGCAACAGTTGATCTAGAGATACAAAGACCATAATCCCCGCCACGAAAGCAAAGAGTAAGCCGAAAGTCAGTTCGTTAAAGAGGCGCCCTAAAAGGAAAAATCCGACTACCGCCCCCAGCGGTTCCGATAGCCCTGACACAAACGAATAGAGAAACGCCTTTTTCTTATCCCCAGTCGCATAATAAATGGGAATAGACACGGCTATGCCTTCGGGAATGTTGTGTATGGCGATGGCTATGGCGATAGACAGGCCCAAGCGAGGATCATAGATGGCCGCGGTGAAAGTCGCCAGCCCTTCCGGAAAGTTGTGTATCGCTATGGCCAACGCCGTTAGCAAGCCCATGCGGAGCAGCCCCGCCTTATCGCGACTATCCCCAAGCTCCTCGACTTTGCGCATGGTATGGGGATTGACTGGTGAGGGCACCAACTTGTCAATAATGCCAATGAGTAGCATGCCACTAAAGAACGCCACTATGGCCCACCCTGTACCAGCTCTTTCGCCGAGGGCCGCTACTAGGGACTCCTGTCCCTTAGGGAGAATTTCAACAAAGCTGACATAGATCATTACCCCCGCCGAAAAACCCAAGGCTATAGATAAGAATTTTGCGTCCGTCTTCTTGGTGAAAAAAGCGAGGGCACTGCCAACGCCGGTGGCCAACCCAGCAAACAGGGTCAAACCAAAGGCGAACCAAACATTTTGCATCTCCATTTTATTCCTCCGTTCAAGGCTACGCGGGCCTATCCACAGCGTCCCACTAGCGCGCTGCTCTCACCCTCCTAGCTACACCACCATTTTATCGCCCGCGGCCTTGTACCGTCAATAACCTTGCCCTGATTAAATTTGGGCGCCAGAGCCACAGTCAGGGCAGTCGGTGTCGCGAAGCACCTCCACAACTTCAAAAGACATCGCCAGAGCGTCAAATATGAGCAAGCGGTTTACCAAGAGGTCCCCCAGCCCGAGCAAGTACTTGATGGCCTCAGACGCTTGTATGCAGGCCGCCAAACCCGGAGTCGCCCCTAAGACGCCAAGCTCAAAGGTTGTCTTGGCTGAAGGAGCGGGGGGCTCGCGAAATACGCAGCGCAAACACGGCCCCTGATTCGGCAGTATGGTCATCACGCGCCCGGCCATAGAGAGTACGGCGGCATGTATAAACGGTTTGTTGGTCACCAGGCAGGCTTTATTTAAGACAAATCGACTGGGGAAATTATCTGTAGCATCTATGACTAAGTCGTATTGACTCACCATGTCCGCCGCGTTTTCTGCAGTTACGGCGCAATGATGGGTGACCACATGGCAGTCGGGGTTTAAGGCCACCAATTTGTCCGCCGCCGACATGACTTTCGGACGGCCAATATCAGCGGTAAAATGCAGTATCTGCCGCTGCAGGTTCGAGAGTTCCACCACGTCGCCATCCGCTATACCCAGCCTCCCGATGCCCGCAGCCGCGAGATAGTAGGCGGCGGGGGAGCCAAGCCCCCCCGCACCGACGACCAACACCGAGGATTGCAGCAATTTGAGTTGGCCCTCATCCCCTACCCCAGGCAGTTGAGTATTCCTGTGGTAACGCTTTTCTTGCAGAGGAGATAGCGTGCTCATCACTAGCCTCCGCCTACAGGAGGGAAAAGCGACACCCGGTCTTTGTCTTGCAGGCGGTAGTCAAGCTCCTTATGCCGTCCATTGACCAAGGCCGAGGTAACCTCGGCTGGCGGTATATCGAAGCGGTGGAGCAAGTCGGCGATGGTCAACGTGCCGTCAATGGCGACTGTGGTCATCTCCCCATGCCGCACGCCGACATACTTCTCTAAACCAGTGTAAACCCTAAGTTCAATGTGCATTGCCCCACCCCGCCTCTATCATCTACTCGGCGCTACTTCTCGAAAACAGAGTCTAGGTCCACGTCACTGATATCAAAGACCGTGTTATGCGGAGCCAGCTTGTCGGTGTAGAAAAACTCCGGCAAGCGGTCGTCTGCCTTGGTGAAACCAGCCTTGATGTTAAAGGCTAACTCTGTTTTTAATATGCTCTGCCCAAGGGCAACCACATCGTTAACAGTCAAGTCAAGTCCGTACTGGGCATTAATCATCTCGACTATGGTGGGTAGCCCTTCGGGATTATCTAAGACGGGG